>DATLQE010000064.1:0-10716 GCA_035535335.1 Lapillicoccus sp.
TGGAAGAAGCCGAGGGTGTCGGCGCCCCGCGCGACGTGCGCGACGCTGTTGCGGATCATCTCGCCCGGTTGCTTGGCGACGTTGACCGGCTGCCAGTTCACCGCGCTGGTGGAGTGCTCCATGAGGATCCACGGACGACCGTCGGCCAGCCCGCGGGTCAGGTCAGCCGAAAAGGAGAGCTCGGCAGCCGGGTTCTCGTGGGCGGCCACGACGTAGTGGTCGGTGCTGACGACGTCCTGTTCGGGAGCCCAGCGGTGGTAGTCCAGCAGGCGAAAGCTGGTCAGGGTCATGAAGTTGGTCGTGACGGGCACGCCAGGCGAGACGGAGTGCAACACGTCCCGTTCGGCGCGGAACTGTCCCAGCAGCGCGTCGGACTGGAACCGGTGGTAGTCCAGCAGCTGACCGGGGTTGTGGAATGTCGGCGTCAAGCGCGGCGGCAGGATGTGCTCCCAGTTCAGGTAGCGCTGACTCCAAAAGGCCGTCCCCCACGCCTCGTTCAGGACGTCAAGCTCCCCGTACCGTCGGACGAGCCAGTCTTGGAAGCCGGCCGCGCACCGATCGCAGAAACACGGGGTGTTGTGACAGCCGTACTCGTTGGAGACGTGCCACATCGCCAACGCCGGGTGGTCCCCATAGCGCGTCGCCATCTCTCGCGCCAACCGGGTCGCGTAATCCGTGAACACCTGCGAGCTCGGACACCAGGCTTGGCGCGACCCGGGCCACAAGCGGTGTCCCTCGTGGTCGACGGGCAGCGTTTCCGGATGTGCTGCGGCGAACCACGCCGGGGGTGAGGCCGTTCCGGTGGCGAGATCGACCGCAATGTCCGCCGCCGCCAGCCGGCCCATGATGTCGTCGAGCCAACCGAACTCGAAGGACCCCTCCTTGGGCTCGAGCCACGACCACGAGAAGATGCCGACGCTGACGAAGGTGACTCCGGCCCGGCCCATGAGCTCGATGTCCTCGTCCCACACCTCGCGCGACCACTGCTCGGGGTTGTAGTCACCGCCGAAGGCGACGACGTCGGACGGCCACGGACGCATACCCGACGTCAGCCCTTCGTCGCACCGAGCGTGAGTCCGGAGACGAACTGCTTCTGCAGGACGAAGAAGACGATGACCGGAGGCAACGCCACCAGGACGGATCCGGCTGAGAGCAGGTTGTAGTCGACGAAGAACTGCCCTTTGAGGTTGTTCAGCGAGCTCGTCACGGGGAACTTGTCACCGGTCTGCAGGAGCACGGTGGCCCAGAAGAACTCGTTGTAGATCCAGGTGACCTGCAACGTGGCCAGAGCAGCCAGGGGTGGCCGGCAGAGCGGCAGGGTCAGCTGCCAAAACTGACGCCAGACGCTGGCGCCGTCGATCTGCGCCTGTTCGTAGATCTCGTGCGGGATGGTCTTCATGTAGTTGCTCAGCACGAACGTGCAGAAGCCGGTCTGGAAGGCCGTGTTGATGAGGATGAGACCGAGGTAGCTGTTGAGCAGGGTCCCCGAGTCGCTGACCCACAACGGCACGGGGATGGATCGGAAGGCCCGGTAGATCGGGATGAGGAGCGCCTGTGGCGGAAGCAGGTTCGCGGCGATGAAGATGCCCAGCATGGTGAGGTTGAAGCGGAAGCTGAACCGGGCGAGCACGAAGGCGACGCACGCCGACAGCAGCAGGGTGAGGACCACCGCCGGCACGGTGATCCATAGCGAGTTGGCGAATGTCCTGGCGAAGTTCCCTCGCGCCCACGCGTTGATGTAGTTGTCGAGCGTGAAGCCCCCGAAGGACGCATACCCGTTCGCGGCGGTGAAGGCGTAGTCACGGAACGAGTTGAAGACTGCCCACGCCAGCGGGAAGAACCAGGCCAGAGCACAGACGGTCAGGAACACGTGCAGAGCGAATCTCGAGGGGGTCAGCGGGCGTCCCTTGCGCAGCTGCCCATTACCGCTACCGGAGCCCGTGCGAGCAGCGGCCGTGGCGGCGTCCTGGACGGTGCTCATGCGCCCGGGACCTTGTCGTCCTTCATGACCACGTTGAGGTAGATGACGACGAACACCGAGGAGATGAGAAGCATGATCGTCGCCAGCGCCGACCCGAAGCCGATTCGACTCGCCTCCCCGACGACGTTCTGCGTGACCAGGGCCGCGATGATCTCCAGCCCGTTGCGACCCTTGTTGACCACCCAGACCAGGTCGAACGCGCGCAGCGAGTTGATCACCGTGACGACGATGACGATGAGGTTGATCGGTCGCATCACCGGGACGATGATGCGGAAGAATGTCGACACCTCGCTGGAGCCGTCGATCGCGGCCGCCTCGCGCAGGGACGGGTCGACGGACTTCAAGCCGGCGAGGTACAGCAGCATGATGTAGCCGGCGTGCTGCCAGCCGGTCGCGACCAGCACGGCCCACAAGTTGTACTTGGGGTCGCCGTACCAGTCGATCTGGAGGCCGGTCACGGCGTTGATGAGGCCTTGGTCGCGAGAGTAGAACAACTGCCAGATGAAGCCGGTGAGGGCCAGCGACAGGACGACCGGAAGGTAGAAGGCCGTCTGGTAGATCCGGCTCCCGCGCAGCTCCTTGTCCAGCAGCACGGCCAGGAGGATGCCGAAAAGCGTCGGCACGAGGAACAGGAAGGCCAGCCAGATCAGGTTGTGCTGCAGCGCCGGGAAGAACGGCGGGTAGATGGTGAAGATGTTCTGGTAGTTCTCCGTACCGATCCACTGGATGGTGTTGAGGCCGCCCACTCCTTCCCAGCGCGTGAAGCTCAGCGCCACCGACGACAGCGCCGGAAGCCACACGAGCAGGACGACCACCAGACTCGGGATGAGCACCATGAGGCTTACCACCAGGCGGTCGACCGCCGACAGCCGCCGAACCTTCTTGGGGCGCTTCGGATCTCCTTCGGCGGTGCTGCGGCGCGCTCGCCGCGCGGGAGTCGGACTGGTGACGCTCATTTCGTCTCTCCTGTCTCACGCCGCACGGCGTCGAGCGCGCACCGCAGCTCAGCTGATGAAGATCGACTTCTTCTGCTGCTCCAGGCTCGATGTCAGGCCGTCGATGTCCGCCGGGTTCTTCAGGAAGCTCTGGAAGGCGGGGATGATCACCGTCGACGCGAAGTCCGGCCGGGTGTCTCGGTCGAGGAACTGGGACACGTTCTTGGCCTGGCTCACCAGTTCGGCCGACTTCTTCTGCAGCGTCGTGTAGGAGGTCGTCGGCGCTTTGGAGTTCGCCGAGATGAAGGGCAGCTTCGTCGCGTTCACGGCGGCGGTGAGGGCGTCGGGGGAAGCGAGGTACTTGAGCAACGCCTTCGCGGCCTCGGGGTTCTTGGGGCTCTTCGACATGCAGTTGCCGTCGATCGGTGCGTCGAGGGCGTCGGCACCGATCGTGGAGTCCACCACCGGGAAGTTGAACAGGTCGATGTCCTCGCGCTCCCCCTCGGGGAACTGCTCGTTCATGAACGTTCCGAGCAGGAACATCCCCGACTCCTTTTTCTGCAGAGACTGCGCCGCCTCCTGCCAGGTACGCCCGAGCGCGTCCGGCTGGTGGTAGGGCAGCAGGGACCGCCAGGTGTCGAAGACCTTCTTGACCTCGGCGCTGTCCCAGGCCTTCTTGCCCTGCATGAGGTCGATGTGGAACTGGTAGCCGTTGATCCGCAGGTCCAAGGCGTCGAAGGTTCCCATGGCCGGCCAACCGTCCTTGTCGGCGAAGGCGATGGGAACCAGCTTGTCGTTCTGCATCTGCTTGGCCAGCGTGACCAGCTCGTCGAGCGTCTTCGGGACCTGGTAACCCTTCTCGGACCACACCGACTTGCGGTAGAAGATCGCCCACGGGTAGTACGACTGCGGCACGAAGTACTGCTTGCCGTCGTCCCCGGTGGACGCCTTCTTGAACGAGTCCGACAGCCCCTCGATCGGCCAGACGTCGCTGACGTCGCCGATGAGTCCGCGGCTGGCGAAGAACTTCATCCGGTCACCCGCGAACCAGGTGAACACGTCCTCGGGGCTGCCCTGCAGGTAGTTGTTGATGTTCTCCTGGAACGTGTTGTGCTCGACCGCGTTGATGGTGACCTGAGCGCCGCCCTTCGCGGTGAAGTCGGCGGCCTCCGCCTGAAACTGCTTCGCGAATGTCGTGCCGCTCTCGTTGGTGCCCCAGCCCACACTGCCCCCACCGCCCCCGGTCGCGCCCGAGGCACCACTTCCGCTGCCCGAGCTCGAACAGCTGGCGAGCACGGCGGGTAGGCCGGCGGCTGCGGCGACTCCCAAGGCACCCTTCAGCAGGGAGCGGCGACTGACGCCATGGGCGGCAACGGACGGCGGGATCAAACGAGCAAGGTAGTCGGCTTCCGTCTGAGGACGGGACATCTGACCTCCTGGTGTCGAGTGCGGGGGCAGACCCACTCGATCGAGCGCGTCCTCGCCAGCCGTCGCCTCAGATTGCGCCGTGCGGGTGGACCTGTCAATCTCAAAGCGAAGTCGGCCTGTCGCGCGTCGCCACATGTGTCGACGTGGGTGACCGCTGTTCGAATTCGACCGCCACGCTTCGATCTCGCTGGATTCGGCCCCTTCCCGGCGCAACCTGTTGACGGTGAACGACCCACGTCCGAGTGCAGGTATACGTTCGCCGACGTGACTTCTGACGCCACCGGGACGACCGGCAGCACCACGCGACCCCCCACCGACGCCGACCGCGTCGCGGACGACTACTTCGATGCAGCGATCGCCTTGAGCCCGATCATGGCGACCAACGCCGGCATCCCCGGTCACGAGGAGGCCCTCGACGACTTCTCTCCCACTGGCCTGGCCGCCATGGCCGAGCTGCGCCAGCGGACCTTGACGGCGCTCGTCGACGTCGAGCCGGTCGACGACGTCGACCGCGTCACCATCGCCGCTCTGCGGGACCGTCTCGAGCTGGGCGAGGAGATCCACGCCGCCGGCCTCGACGCGATGTCGCTCAACGTCATCGCGTCGCCGCTCCAGGAGCTGCGAGACGTGTTCGACCTCATGCCGCAGGACTCCGACGCCGACTGGCGCACCTTCGCCACCCGGATGGGCAAGCTGCCGGCCGCCCTGGAGCAGTACCGCGAGTCGCTGCTCGCCGCCCGCGACCGGGGCAACATCGCGCCCCGGCGTCAGATCGAGCAGGGCATCGAGCAGTGCGTCGACCTCATCGCCGACGACGGCTACTTCGCCACCCTCGTCGCCACGGCCTCGGTCGACGACCAGCCGCTCGACGGCACGGTCCGCGACGCCCTGGCGGCCGCCGCGGCGGAGGCGGCCGAGGCATACCGGAGCATGGGCGAGTTCCTGCGGAGCGAGCTGCTCGACGCCGCGCCCGAGGCCGACGCCTGCGGGATCGACCGCTACCGGCTCATGTCGCGGTACTTCGTGGGCGCCACGGTCGACCTCGAGGAGACGTACCGGTGGGGCATCGAGGAGTGCGCCCGCCTGGACGAGCAGATGCGGGCCGTGGCGGACCGGATCAAGACGGGGGCGACGGTGAAGGAGGCCATCGGCGCGCTCGAGGCCGACCCCGCATACCAGCTGGAGGGCAAGCCGGCCCTCAAGGAATGGATGCAGACCAGGGCTGACGAGGCCATCGCCATCCTCGGCGAGGAGCACTTCGACATCCCCGGGCCGATGCGCACCATCGAGTGCCTGATCGCGCCGACCGAGCAGGGCGGCATCTACTACACCGGCCCGAGTGACGACTTCAGCCGGCCGGGCCGGATGTGGTGGTCGGTGCCCAAGGGCGTGACGACGTTCGGCACGTGGAAGGAGCTGACCACCGTCTACCACGAGGGCGTCCCCGGACATCACCTCCAGGTCGCGCAGACGGTGTACCGGTCCGAGCTGCTCAACAAGTGGCGTCGGTTGGACGCCTGGACATCCGGCCACGGCGAGGGTTGGGCCCTGTATGCGGAGCGGCTCATGGCCGAGCTCGGATACATGGAGGACCCCGGTCACCGGATGGGCTGGCTCGACGGGCAGTCGCTGCGGGCGGCGCGCGTCGTCATCGATGTCGGCGTGCACTGCGGGTTCGACGCGCCCGAGGAGGTCGGCGGGGGCGCCTGGACCTACGACAAGGCGTGGCAGTTCCTCACCAACCACGCGAACCAGGGCGAGGCGTGGCTGCGGTTCGAGCTGAACCGCTACCTCGGCTGGCCGGGGCAGGCGCCGTCGTACAAGATCGGCGAGCGCCTCTGGCTGGAGCTGCGCGAGAAGGCCCGGGAGCGGGAGGACGGCGCGTTCGACCTCAAGACGTTCCACCGCAAGGCCCTCGACGTCGGCGGCGTTCCGCTCGACACACTCCGCGCGGCGGTGCTCGGGGAGCTCTGAGGCGTCGGCCGACACCCTCGGGGGATCTGCCGTTTCACACGGTTCGCGCGACACCCTGTATGCGGGCGGACTTCGCCCTCGCTGGTGCCACAACGGTTCACCGGCGACACGTCGATGGCAGGGGTGAAGCGATGAACAGTCTCGTGCTCGAGGTCGCGGTGGGGCTCGCGCTGCTGTACTACGTCACGGCGACCCTGGTGAGTGGCGCTGCGGAGGGCTTGACTCGTCTCGCGAACGTGCGGTCGAAGACGCTGTGGGCGGCCCTCGCCCGAATGCTCGCGGAGGGGGGCTCCGCCACCACGTCGCTCGGCGTGCCCTTCGTGGCCCGGTCGCTGTTTCCTGGCGGCGGTGGGAGGCCTCTCGTCCGGTCGAGCTCACTCGTCACGTCTTCGGACGATGGGCAGGCGCCTGCCAACGTGGCTACGACGTCGACCGAGGAACGGCTCAGCGAGCTGGCCGCGCTCCCCTCGATCCGCAGCCTCGACTATGTGACCTCGGCGCACACGAAAGTGGCCAACATCCCCGGCAAGGTGTTCGCGTCCGCGTTGATGGAGCTGGCGACCCTGAAGTCCAACGACGAGTCGATCCAGGACAAGCTCACGACATTGGCCAACCACTACCAAGGCAGCCCCTTGGGGACGTACCTCGCCACGCTCACGTCGCAGGTCGGTTACTCCATGGACCGGGTCACCGACGACATCGGCAGCTGGTTCGACGCGCAGATGGTGCGCGTCAGCCAGACGTACCGCAAGAACATCAAGTACGTCCTCGCCGTCCTCGGACTCCTCGTGGCGCTGGCCTGCAACATCGACTCGATGAAGGTCGCGGACTCACTTCGGAGCAACTCGGACCTGCGCCAGGTCGTCGTTGCCACCGCCGGCACCGTGCAGCCGGAGGCCGACTGCACGCTGAACCCTCCTGAGTCCGACCCGACGCTGAAGACTCTCAAGTGTGGTCTGCAGGACCTCACCGCCTTCGACGCAACCGGCGTGGTCGTGCCGCTGACCAACGGCTGGACGGATCGCTGGAAGCAGAGCTGGACCTCGAACACGGTGGCGCACGTCCTGGGCTTGGCCCTGACGACCGGGGCGATCGCACTCGGCGGACCAATGTGGTTCGACTTCTTGATGCTCCTGGCCGGCCGCAAGAAGTCAGGCTGAGTCAGCCACTGGCGAGTCGCCCGGCTCTATTGTCGAAAGGGCACGTCGCCCCATCAAGAGGCGATGGCGCACACCGGATGGGCACTCACAGGGGCGTGACCATGACAACGGAACAGCAATCGCATCCAGCTCAGCCGGCAACGGACCCGACCCTCGAGGCGGCGTCGCGACGAGCGGCGAAGCGGCTCATCTGGTTCCTCGGGGTTCTCTACTTCATCAACTACCTCGACCGGACGAACATCTCGTTCGCCGGTCCGAACGGGATGAACCAGGACCTCGGACTTAGCCAAACCATGTTCGGGCTCGCGTCGGGTGTGTTCTTCATCGGCTACCTGCTGCTGGAAGTGCCGAGCAACATGGCGCTGCACCGCTTCGGCGCGCGGCGGTGGATCGCCCGCATCATGGTCAGCTGGGGCATCGTCGCGACGGCCATGACGTGGGTTCCCAACGAGGGCTGGCTCTACACGCTGCGGTTCCTGCTGGGGATCGCCGAGGCCGGCTTCTTCCCGGGGATCATCCTTTACCTCACGTACTGGTTCCCCCAGAAGGACCGGACCCGGATCGTCGCCCTGTTCATGCTGGCCATCCCGCTCTCGTCGGCGATCGGCGCGCCGGTGTCGTCATGGATCATCAGCTCCGGCCACGGCCTCTTCGGGCTCGAGGGCTGGCGGACCATGTTCCTCTTCGAAGGCATCCCGGCCGTGATCTTCGGCGTGATCTGCTGGTTCTACCTCAGCGACCGGCCCGCCGGCGCGCGATGGATGCCGGATCACGAGCGGGCCGCTCTCGTCACCGCGATGGACGCCGACGAGTCGGCCAAGGCGGCGCGCTACCCGGTGTCGGTCCGCGAGTCCCTTACCCGGCCACGCGTCTGGGCGCTCGCCTTCGTCTACTTCGGCGGCGTCTATGGCCTGTATGCGTTGGGCTTCTTCCTGCCCACGATCATCAAGGGGTTCGAGACGCAGTACAACGTCACCTACGGGATCATCGAGCGCGGGTTCATCAACGCCATCCCCTACGTGCTCGGCGCCGTCGCGATGTACCTGTGGTCGCGACACGGCGACCGCACGCGTGAGCGGGTCTGGCACGTCGCGCTGCCCCTCATCGTCGGGGGCGTGGCCATCCCGGTGACGCTCTACCTCGGTAGCCCGGTCGCGGCCATGGTGGCCGTCAGCATCTGCGCCATGGGGATCATGGCTTTCCTGCCGTGCTTCTGGGCGCTGCCGACGACATTCCTGTCGGGCGTGGCGGCGGCGAGCGGCATCGCCCTCATCAACTCCGTGGGCAACCTGTCCGGGTTCGCGGCCCCGTACATCACCGGATGGCTCGCCGACTTCACCGGTCAGCAGCGCGCCGGGCTCTGGGTCGTGGGCGGCACCATGGTGGCGGCGGCCGTCATCACCCTCGTCCTCCGCGCCGCCCCACGGTCGGACACCCCGCAGTCCGGCTGACAGAATCGGCGCGTGCCCATCGCGCTGACCCTGCTGGCGATCGTGGCCGTCGTCATCGGGGTCTCGGCGCTCGCCCGCCGCTACAACGCCTCGGCGCCCCTCGTTCTGACGGCGGTCGGCATCCTCATGTCGTTCGTGCCCGGCGTCCCGGACGTCCAGGTGACGCCGCAACTGATCCTCCTCGGGATCCTCCCTCCGCTCCTGTATGCGGCCGCGATCCGCACGTCGCTCGTCGACCTGGGCGCCAACAAGAACGTCATCGGGCTGTTGTCCGTCGGGTTGGTCATCTTCACGGCGGCCGGGGTCGGGCTCGTCACGTGGTGGCTGATGGGAATCCCCTTCTCGGCGGCGATCGCCCTCGGCGCGGTGGTGGCCCCGCCAGACGCCGTGGCGGCCACCTCGGTGGCCCGGCGGATCGGTCTGCCGCGCCGCATCGTCACGATCCTCGAGGGCGAGTCTTTGTTCAACGACGCCACCGCCATCACCATCCTCCGGGTCGCGATCGTCGCCATCGGAGGGGCGGTGACCGCCCTCGACGTGGGGATCGAGTTCCTCCGCGAGGCCGGCTTCGGCATCCTCGTGGGGCTCGCCGTCGCGTGGATCCTCGCCTACGTCCGGCGGCGGGTCAGCGACACCATGACGGATACGGCGATTTCGTTCATGGCGCCGTGGCTGGCCTACCTGCCGGCCGAACTGGTCCACGGATCCGGCGTGCTGGCCGTCGTCATCGCGGGCGTGCTTCTGGGCCACAAGGCGCCGATCATCCAGACGGCGCAGTCCCGGCTGGCCGAGCGGATCAACTGGACGACGATCCAGTACCTCCTCGAGAACGCGGTCTTCCTCATTCTCGGCCTTCAGACGCACGCCATCGTCGAGCGCGTCGTGAACTCGTCGCTGGGGCTGCCCCGAGCCATCCTCGTGGCGGTCGTCGTCTTTCTCACCGTGGTCATCCTGCGTCCGGTTTGGATCCTGTCCTTCGGGGTGATCCTGCAGCTGACGCCTGGCCTGAGCCGACCGGATGCGTTCTGGCGCAACGGTTCTGTGCTGTCGTGGGCCGGCATGCGCGGTGTGGTGACCTTGGCGGCGGCCTTGCTGCTGCCCAACGAGACCCCGGACCGTGACGTGCTGATCTTCGTCGCCATGGCGGTCGTGGTCGGCACCCTCCTCATCCAGGGCCTGACGCTGCCTGCTTTGGCCAAGGCGCTCGACGTGCACGGCCCCGATCCTCGAGAGGACGCCCTCCAATCGGCCTCGGTTCTCGAGCACGCGGTGACCAAGGGCAACGAGGAGCTCGAGCGCATCGCCGACGACACCACCCCGCCCCAGGTGGTCGACCAGCTCCGGGCCGTCGGCCAACGCCGCACGCACCTGGCGTGGGAGCGGCTCGGCGAGACCCGAGACGACGAACCGAGCCCGAACGAGGCATACCGCCGCCTGCGTCGAAAGATGCTCAAGGCGGAACGCGAGGAGGTGCTGCGCATCCGCGACACCGGCTCCGTCGACCACGACGTCCTCGACGAGGTGATGCGGACGCTCGACCTCGAGGAGTCGATGCTCACCATCGCCGACAACCGGAACGAGCGGTACGAGAACCGGGTGATCCTCACGCCGGAGTCGCAGCGTGGCGACTGCGACCATCTGCGTGACGCGCCGCGCAAGGCCCGGCCGAACACACCGGAGGGGTGCGAGGACTGCCTGCGCGAGGGACTGGTCTGGGTCAACCTGCGCATGTGTCTCGACTGTGGCAACGTCGGCTGCTGCGACTCGTCGATCGGCAACCACGCGAC
>DATLQE010000065.1:0-9156 GCA_035535335.1 Lapillicoccus sp.
CGCCCGACCAGCCCTACCGTGGCCCGGATCTGGAGCAGGCCCGCCGGCTGGTCGCCCAGTCAGGCACTCAGGGCGCCAGCATCACCATCCACCGGAGGGTCGAGCCCGCCGAGCACGACCAGAACATCTGGTGGCCGTTCCCCGACTACGTCGCGCGGGTACTGCGCGACCTGGGCTACCAGGTGAGCGTCGAGGAAATTCCGCTCGACCACCGCCTCTACAACGCCAAAGACCCGGCGTACGAGGAGTACCAGCTGTTCACCCAGTACGGCTGGGTGGCCGACTACAACCAGCCGTCCACGTTCTACGACCACGTCGCGTCCTGCCGACGCCCCAACCTCACCCGCTACTGCAACGAGACCATTGACGCCGTGGCCCAGCAGGCCGTCAACCTCCAGACATCCGATCCCGGGGCTGCCGTCGCCCTGTGGTCGAACGTGGACCGGATGCTCGTGGACGACGGGGCGTTCGTCACCCTCGGGAACCGGGTGGACATCGAGCTCGTCTCGACCCGCGTGGGAAACTACCAGGCGCGCGCGTCATACGGCGCCGTCTTGTCGCAGCTGTGGGTCCAGTAGGCGACGGGCTCTCCGCCGTGCACGGAGAGCCCGTCGCGCCACAGACCAGCCGGCTCTAGATGACGTCGACGGTCTTAGTGATCACGCCCTCGTCGTTGCCGAGGTACTTGACCGTGAACTGCAGAACGTGATGACCCTTCGGCAGATAGATCATCGCCACCCACGAGACCGCCGAGGCGGTCCCCGGACCTGGCTCGTACCCAAATTGGTTGTTCTCCGGCGAGACGAACGAGAACTGGTGAGAGACCACCTCGAACCTCGGGGTGCTGATCGTCGTGGCCGGCAGTCCGTCGACGACGATCCTCACGTAGTCGATGTACGGGATCAGAGTGTCGCGCGCGCACTGGAGCTGCTCCTCCTCCGTGAGGCCGTAGTACGGCGGCGGTGACTTCGTGTCGCAGGTGTTGCTCCAGAACCACATGACCGGACGGCCGTGCTTGATGGTGCACGTCGAGTCGTGGGCGCCGACCAGCACCCTGTCGTCCTTTCCGATGCTGAGGCATTCCGGATCCGTGTCGCCGATACGGCGCGAGTACATGTACTTCCACATCTCAACCATGAGCTCGCCACGGGTCTCCCCGTAGACCCTCGGACTGGGGACGATCTTGACGTGGTCGGAATCGGTGGTGCCGGCGCTTGCGCTTGCCAATCCAAGCCCCGGGCCACAGAGGACGCTCGCGGCCAGCAGGCCCAGCAGGATGCGTCGAACTGTTCGCATGTCTACCCCTCCTCCTGAGATCCGGCGCGTGCCGGAGGCTCAATTGAGTAGGGCCAGGCGCTCGGAAGTCACTAGGAGAACGCTTGGAACGATGCGGATCGGCGAGTCGCGCCCCGACCTGGCTCTGTCAGTCGTTCAGCCGGACGGCGAGCTCCTCGGTGCCACCGGGTCGGTCGACGATCTCGGCGACGCCCGTCGCGCGCGAGAAGGCGCCCGTGCCGCCGGTGACGGCCAGAGTGGACGTCAACGGAGTCGTGGGCGGGCCGGTCGGGCCGTCGACGATGCCCTGCAGGACGAGCTGGCCCTCGGGCAGCTCGATCGTCGTCAGGACGTCCGTGGTCAACGTCCCTGGTGACGTGCCGACGACGGTGAGCTCCGTGCCCGAACGACCGACCTGCTGGCCGTCGCGAAGCACCCGGTCGGAGCTGATGATCTCGTCGCCCAGACCGAGCGCCGGACCCTGGGCGCCGACGTCGACCACCGAAAACTGCGAGGTCTCCGTGGTCAAATGCAGGACGCGCTCATGTCCCTGGCGGGCGGCCGTCTCGGCGGTTGCCGGGAGGGCCTCAGTCAGGAGCAGGACGCCCCCCGCCGTGGCGACGAGGCCCGCGGTCGCGAACCAGAGATGATGTGCCTTGCGCATGATGCTTCCTTTCGTCGAATGTGTGCGGCAAGGTTCGGCTCCACCGGGGAGGTGCCACATCCGTGGGGGGCACTGAGTTAGGCACTGAGTTAGGCCCGCCCGCACCGGCGGCGCCGGCAAGTCGGGTTGACAACGGCCGGAATTCCGGCCGCTATTACCCCGATCGCGTGGTGCTGCAGCGACTCGCGGACACTAGGCTGCCGACGAGTGCTGGTAGGGCGTTGCAGCCCTGACGTTGATCGTCAGGTCGGGCAGTTCGAGGGACCAGGTGTGACCATCGCCTCCGGGGAGTTCGAGCACGAGGACGCCGTGCCGCCCGGCGCACGGACCAGGAGTCGTCGAGAGCTCGTCGGCCGATCCGATCAGCTCGCCAAGCTCGAGCACGCGCTGTCCCGAGCGCGGGCGGGTCTCGGAAGCATCGTCGTGGTCTCCGGGGAGCCCGGCATCGGCAAGACTGCCTTCCTCACCGCGGTCGAAGCGCGCGTCGCGGAAGTCGGCGGACGCGTGCTCAGCGGGCGGGCGGTGGAGAACACGGGGCCGTTCGGCGTTCTGGCGCAAGCGCTACTACCCGTCTGGCGGTCCTCGGAGCTTCGCGACGCCGTGACCCTCCGGCCGTTCCGGCATGCCGTCGACCGGGTTCTCCCGGGGTGGATGCCGGGTGCCGGCGCCTCGGCCGGTGATCTCGGCGTCGATCCGGCGCTCATGCTCGCTGAAGGGGTGCTGCAGATCCTGTCCGGGGTCGACGCGCAGTTCGGGATCCTCTCCGTCGACGACGCTCAGTATGCGGATCCCGACACCGTCGCGGTGCTGGAGTACTGTGCGGCGACCGTGAGCCGCCGGCCAGTGCTCGTCGTGCTGGCCCGAGACGACTGGCCTCGCTCGTCCGGACTCGACCGGATCGCCTCGTCGTCCGGCACGATCCGGCTGCCGCTGAGCCGGCTCAGTCCGCCGGACCTGCATACCCTCGTCGGCCACGTCCGAGACCTGCCCCCGGACGTCGTGCAGTCCATCGTCGACCGCTCAGAGGGGCTACCCGCCGTGGCCGCGGAGCTCGCGGCGGCGGTCACGACGGAGGAGAGCGACTGGGCCGTCCCGCAGGGCTTCGCGGCCCTGGTCGAGGCGCGCCTGGTCGGGCTCGACGACACGGATCGCCGACTCCTGGCCGCCGCCGCCGCGCTCGGGAGTGAGCCGGACTGGGACGTGGTCCCGGCGATCGCCGGCGTCGACGACGCGGCCGCCGCGTCGGGACTGCGCGACGCGGTCCGCGCGCACCTGCTCTCCCACGACCAGGGCGACCTGCGCTGGCGGCACGGCCTCATCCGACAGATCGTGTGGGCGAATCTGCTGCCTCCGGAGCGGCGCTCGGTCACTCGAGCCGCGGCCCAGGTCTTGCTGGACCGAGGCGGCCCCACCGACCGGGCCCGCGCGGCGGGACTGTTGAGCCAGGTCGGGGATGCCGACACTGCGGCCGAGCTGTGGCTCGAGCTGACGGACGCCGCCGTCGGCTCCGGCGGTCTTCGCACGGCGGCCGAGCTCCTGGACCGGGCCGAGTCGACCGGTCGTCGCCGAGCCGCCGTCGCCGTCGGAAGGGTGAATCTGATGGCACTGACGGGCCGCCCCGTCGAGGCGCTGGACATCGGGCTGCCGGCCCTCTCCGACGCCCGTGGCGACGAACACGCCGAGCTGTGCCTCCGGCTGGCCCGCGCCGCCGGGGTCGCAGGCCGGTGGGCAGAGACCGAGCAGCTCGTCGCTCGGGCCGGTCGTCCCGCGGATCCCCGGTCCGCGACCCTTCTCTCCGACGCCGCCCACGCGACCGGTCGGATGGCCGACGCGGAGCGGTACGCCCTCGCGGCGGTGAACCAGGCCCGCCTCGACGGGCCGATCGAGGTGCTCTGCGAGGCGCTCTGCGCCCAGGCCCGACTGGATCGTCTCCATCGCCCGGCGTCCGCTCGAGCGACGTTCGCGGAGGCGGCGCAGCTCGCGAGCGAACACGGTCTGCTGCCGTGGCGGGTCGAGGCGTTGTTGGGACTGGCGACCATCGACCTGTTGATCGACGAACGGTCGCCGGACCTGCTCGAGGTCCACCGCATCGCGCTCGACGCCGGTCTCCTCGGGCGGGCCGCGCAGGCCGATCTGCTGCTCGCCGACCATGTGCTGGTCCGGGACGGTCCGGCAGGGTCTGCGGAGCCCGCCACCCGCGTCGCCGAGTTCGGGCGGTTGGCACGGGTCGACTACTTCACCTTCGCGGGAGAGACCCTGCTGGCGTCCCGCAGCGCCCTGGCGGGCGACGAGCGGGCGATGGAGTTCCGGCTGAGTCGGCTCGACGCCGGCCGGGATCTGCCGCCGGACAGTCGGATCCAGATCGCCGGGGTCCGCGGGCAGGCGGCGATGGTGCGGCACGACCTCGATGCCGCAGCAGACCTGCTCGACGCGGCGATGCGGCCGCTGGCGGAGCATCGTTCGGCGGCACCGCTGGTGCTCTTCGGGGCGTGGGCGCTCGTCGAGACCCTGGTGAGGGCCGACGCGTCCGAGGTTCGCGGCGTTCTCGCGGACCAGACGGCCGGCCGACGGCGGGCCAACCTCGGCGCGCTCCGGTACGCCGACGCGGTCGTCGCCGGTCGCGCGGGCGACCGGACCGGAGCCGAAGCCGCGCTGGCCGGCGGCGACGAGCTGCTGGCGCCGACGCCCTGGTGGCGACGGTTCCTGCGCACGGTCGCGCTCGAAGCGGCCGTGACCGAGGAGTGGGGCGACGCGGTGCCGCGGCTCCGGATCGACCTGGCGGACTTCGAGGCGGCCGGCGAGGAGCAGCTGGCTCGAACCGTCCGCGACCTCCTGCGCCGAGCCGGAGCGCCTACCCGGCGGGGCCGAGGCGACTCCACCGTGCCGATCGGCCTGCGCGCGGTGGGTGTCACCAGCCGCGAGATGGATGTGCTGCGCCTCCTCGAGGACGGGCTCTCCAACGCCGACATCGGCACTCGGTTGTTCCTCTCCCCGCGCACCGTGGAGACGCACGTGGCGAACCTGCTGACGAAGTCCGGCGCCTCCAACCGGGTCGAGCTGGTGACGTGGGCTGCGCCCTCGTTAACTCCGTAGTCGGCACGGATCCGCCGACGAGCTCTGGACCGGACCGTGGAGGCATACCTCCACCGACCCTCGGGAGCACACCATGCATAGCCCCCTGTCCATCTCGACCGACGTCGACGTCCTCGTCGTCGGTGCCGGCCCCTCCGGGCTGACGACGGCCATCTCGGCGGCCCGACACGGTGCCTCCGTCCTCCTCGTCGAAAAGCACGAGCACCTCTCGCACTTCCCCAAGGCGACCGGCGTCCGGCCGCGGGTCATGGAAATCCTGCGCAGCTGGGGCCTGGAAGAGGCCGTCCGGTCCGCATCCCAGCCGGCCCGCCTGTCGATGTTGATCACTCCCATGCTGGCCGTCCCGGGCACAGAGCTGTCCATCGGCCTTCCCGAGGAGGGCGACGTCGCCGCGGTCTCGCCGAGCCGGCTCGCCGTCTGCCCCCAGGACCGGCTCGAGGCCATCCTGCTGGCTCACCTGCGCGACGACAGTCTTGGTTTCGACGCGGACGTGTGGTTCGGCCACGAGCTGTGCGGCTTTGAGACCGCTTCCGACGGTACCGGTGTCCGAGCCGTCATCGAGGGGCCAACCGGTATGCGTACCGTGACCGCGCGCTTCCTGGTCGGAGCCGACGGCGCGCGCAGCCGCGTCCGAGCCGAGGCGGGCATCGCGCTCGACGAGCTCGGCTCGGAGGGCAGCCACGTGAGTGCCCTCTTTAGGGCGGACCTCTCCGGACTGGTCGCCGAGCCCCCTTACGCGCTGACCATGACCGTCGCGCCCGGCCTCGAGGGGATGCTCGTGGCCACCGGAGAGCGCGACCGTTGGATCTACGACATCGAGTGGCACCCCGACCTCGGTGAGACGCTTGACGACTGGCCGGAAGAGCGCCTGGTCGAACGTCTCCGCGCGGTCACGGGTCGAGCCGACCTCCAGCCGGAGATCCTGGGCCTGTTCCCCTGGGACTTCGGTGCCGCAGTGGCCGCCGAGCAGCGCCGAGGACCGGTCTTCCTCGTCGGCGACGCCGCGCACCGGACGACGCCGCGCGGCGCCACGGGCATGAACACGGGTATGGCGGACGGCCACAACCTCGGCTGGAAGCTCGCGTGGGTCGCGCGCGGCCTCGCGGGGCCCTCGCTGCTGGACTCCTACGAGCAGGAGCGTGGACCCGTCGGGCGGGCCAACGCGGAGGCGTCGTTGGTCAGCCGGATCGGACAACCCGCCGCAGCGTCACTGGACCACGACTTCGGGGTCGTGTATGCGTCTGACGCGATTCTTGACAGCGGGCGGCTTTCTGGTCGTCGGGCCCCGCACGCCTGGGTCGAGGTCGCGGGACGGCAGCGTTCCACGCTCGACCTCTTCGACGGGAAACTGACCGTTATCAGTGGGCCAGCAGGTGAGCAGGTGCTGCGCACGTCCCGCGAGCTGGCAGCTTCCGGCCTGCCGGTCAGGGGCTACCGGGTGGGGGCGGAGATGCTGGACTCCGACCGTCGTCTAGATCAGGTCTACGGCCTCGGTCGCGACGGTTGGGTCGTCGTTCGGCCCGACGGATACGTCGCCGCGTCGCAGCCGCCGGGCGGGGATGACGCCGGAATAGCTGTGGAGCGGCAGATCCACGCTGCGCTCGGGCGGCAGCCGGCCGCCCTACCAGCTCGTTGACGGGCCTCACCACCGTGACCATGTCAGGCCGATGAGAAACGCTGGCCGAGCGGGTCTCAGACCTCATCAACCACCTGAAGGGAGCCGAGATGACGTCGGTGCGGATTGGAGTGCACCTCCCGATAGCGGGGCCGGGCGCCTCCCCGGAGGGCATCGCGCAGGTCGCGGAAGAGGCGGAACGGATCGGCCTGGACTCCGTCTGGACCTGGGAGCGGTTGATGCGACCGACGGTGCCGATCGCGATGGGTGGCGCGGGCGGACCGGTGATGGAGGCGCCGGAGGATTTCGGCGTGGTGTACGACCCGATCGAAACCCTCTCGTACGTCGCGGCGCGAACCAGTCGGATCACCCTGGGCACCAGCGTCCTGGACGCCCTCTTTCACAGTCCGATCATCCTCGCCCGCCGGCTCGCCACGCTGGACCAGCTCAGCCAGGGCCGGCTGGTGGTCGGCCTCGGCCAGGGCTGGATGCGGCAGGAGTTCGACGCCGCGGGCGTCCCGATGCGGCGACGCGGCGCCGGCTTCGAGGAGCACATCCAGGCGATGCGGGCGGTGTGGGGGCCGAACCCCGTGCACTTCGACGGACGGTTCTACCGGATACCGGAAGCCGACATCGGCCCGAAACCGCATCAGACCGGCGGGCCACCCGTGCTAGCGGGGGCGGCGGCCCCTGCGGCCGTCTCGCGTGCCGGTCGGCTCGGTCTTGGCCTGACCCTGGTGATCTTCGACTGGGCCAGCGTCAAGGAGTACATCGAGACCTTCCGGGCGGCGGCCGACGACGAGGGAATCGACCCCGACACGCTGCCGGTCATGCTTCAGGTGAACGGCAACGTGACCACCACACCCCTTGAGGAGCGCGGACCTTTGCTCGGTTCGCCCGAACAGGTCGCCGGCGACCTGGAGCAGGCTCGAAACCTCGGTGTCGAACACGTCTACTGGAACAGCGAGGACGACCCCCTCGCTCAGTTGCCCCTGCTGGCGCAGCTGCGCCAAGGCTGACGGTCGGAGACTGCCCTACGGCATGCTTGCGTGCGTGCCGGTCGACCACCCTCACTACACGACCAGACCGCTGACGTCGGACACGTGGGACGACTTCGCGACACTGGTCGAGGCCAACAACGGCGTGTGGGGCGGCTGCTGGTGCATGGGTTTCCACCCGGAGGCCATCGGACCGGGGCACACCCGGGACGGCAACCGCCGGGCCAAGCGCCGCCACGTCAGGAACGGCACCGTGCACCAGACGCTGGTGTATGCCGGTGACGAGTGCGTGGGCTGGTGCCAGTACGGCTCCCCGGCCGAGCTGCCGAACATCAAGAACCCGGCCGCCTACCGCAAGGAGCAAAAGGCGCTGCCGGACTGGCGGATCGGCTGTCTCTTCACCGGAAGCCGGCACCGCGGTACTGGCGTTGCCCGCGCCGCCGTGGCCGGCACCTTGGAGGCGATCCGGGCGGCCGGCGGAGGCGTGGTCGAGGCCTACCCGGAGCAGCTCGAGGGACGCCCACCGCAACGGGGCGCCTACCTGCATACCGGGCCGGAAACCTTGTTCGAGGAGTTCGGGTTCGTCCGAGACCGGCGGATCGCCAAGTGGCGGTGGGTCATGCGCCTCGATGTCACCAACTGACGTCGAGGATGCAGCGGTGGAGTACGCGCGCCTCGGAGACACCGACCTCACGGTGTCGGAGCTGGCCTTCGGCACGGCGCCGCTCGGGGGACTGTTCGGGTCGGTCGACGAGGCGGCCGGTATCGCCGTGGTTCACGAGGCACTCGATCTGGGCATCACGCTCATCGACACGTCGTCCTCATACGGCAATGCCGAAGACCTGCTGGGCAAGGCTCTGGCCGGCCGGCGCCAGGACGTCGTCCTCGCAACCAAGGCCGGACGGTCAGGCAGCGGCTTCGACTTCTCGCCAGGGGGGATTCGCCGAAGTCTCGACGAGAGCCTGCGTCGCCTGCGCACGGACCATGTCGACGTCTTCCAGCTGCACAACATCGAGTTCGCGCATCTGGAGCGGTTGTTCGACGAGTCCTTCGCCGAGCTGGTGTCCTTGCGGGAGCAGGGCAAGTGCCGCTACGTCGGGATGACCGGCTACCCGGTCCCGGCGATGATCCGTGCCCTCCGGGAAACAGGGCTCGACGTGTGCCTCACCTACGCGCACGCCACGCTCCTGGACGACACGCTCCAGCGGGAGATCGCACCGGCCGCGCGGGACCGGCACGTCGGACTGATCAACGCCGCTACGGTGGCTCTCGGCCTCCTGACGCCTCGCGGGCCGGCGGATCCCAGCAGTCACCCCGCGTCGGCGCCGATCCGCGAGGCCGCGCAACGAATGGCTGCCCTCTGTGCGTCACGGGCCGCAGATCTCGCGTTCGTCGCGAACCAGTACTCGATCCAGCGCTCCGGCTGCGCGACGACGGTGATCGGCACGAGCAAGTCCCATCACCTCCGCTCCGCCGTGGCGGCGGCGGAGACCTCCCTGGACGAGGCGCTT
>DATLQE010000066.1:0-3815 GCA_035535335.1 Lapillicoccus sp.
CTCGAGGATCTCCTGTTCGCTCTGCGCCATGCGTGTCGCTCCTTCTGTAGTGGGGTTCTTGGAAAACCTAGGGGATGACGACGACCTGCGCCGCATACACGAGTCCCGCCCCGAAGCCGATCTGCAGGGCGAGGCCGCCGCGCGGGATCTCGTTCTCGCGGAGCATGCGCTCGGTGGCCAGGGGGATGGAGGCCGCCGACGTATTGGCGGTCTCGGCGATGTCACGGGCGACCGGGATGTCCGGCGGCAGCTTGAGCTGCTTGATCATCGCGTCAATGATGCGCATGTTCGCCTGGTGGGGGATGAAGGCGTCGAGGTCGTCGATGGTGATGCCGGCCTTGTCGATCGCCTGCTGTGCGACCGGCGCCATGCCCCAGACGGCCCACCGGAAGACGGACTGACCCGCCATGCCGATCGACGGCCAGTCCCGGGACTGGACCGTCTTGTCGACCGGCTCCCCCGCGGTCTCCGGACGGCGGTAGTCGGTCCACGGCTCCCGCTGCGAGATGGTCTGCCACTGCGCGCCCTCGGAACCCCAGATGGTGGGGCCGATGCCGGGAGTGTCGGACGGACCGATGACCGCCGCACCGGCGCCGTCACCGAAGATGAACGCCGTGCCGCGGTCGTCCCAGTCGGTGAAGTCGGAGAGCTTCTCCACCCCGACGACGAGGACGTACTCGGCGGAGCCGCCGCGCACCATGTCGTTGGCCAGCGAGACGCCGTAGCAGTACCCGGCGCAGGCCGCGGAGATGTCGAAGGCGGCGCAGGTCGTCCCCAGCCGGTTGGCGAGGATGGGCGCGGCCGCGGGGGTCTGGTACGGGTGGGTGACCGTGGAGATCATGATGGCGCCGAGCTGGGACGCGTCGATGCCGGCGGCCGCCAGCGCCTGCTGGGTCGCCGCTTCGGACATGTCGACGACGCTCTCGTCGGGCGCCGCGTAGCGTCGGCTCACGATGCCGGAGCGTTCGCGGATCCACTCGTCGGACGAGTCGATCCGCTCCACCAGCTCGGAGTTCGGGACGACGCGCTCCGGTCGGTAACCTCCGACGCCCCAGATGCGGGCGTGGCGGGCGCCGTCGCCGGTGACGAGGGTGCCGGTGCCCTTGGCTTTGGGTGCGCTTCGTTCAGGCGTACTGGTCATGTCAGGCCTCGATCGTGGTGGTGGAGGTGGTGGCGAGGAGCTCGCGGGCGGCGTCGAGGTCGTCGGGGGTCTTGAGGGCGACGGACTGGACGCCCTTCATGGCGCGTTTGGCCAAGCCGACGAGAGTGCCCGCCGGGGCGAGCTCCACGAGCTGCGTCACGCCCATGCCGAGCATGGTCTCCATGCACCGGTCCCAGCGGACCGGGTAGCTGACCTGGGTCACCAGCAGCCGGACGAACGCCGCCCCGCTGGCCACCGGGGAGCCGTCGGCGTTGGTCAGCAGCGTCACGCCGGGGTCGCTGACGTCGTGGTCCGCGGCGGCGGCGCTCATCGCCTCGACCGCTGGGCCCATGTGCACGGTGTGGAAGGCGCCAGCCACCTGTAGCGGGATCACCCGCGCCTTCGCCGGCGGGTTCTCGGCGAGGGCCGCCAGCTGCTCGAGGGTGCCGGCAGCGACGACCTGGCCGGCGCCGTTCATGTTGGCGGGGGTGAGGCCGTGCCGTTCGAGCGCGGCCAGGACCTCGTCGGGGTCTCCGCCCAACACGGCGGACATGCCGGTCGGGGTGATGGCGCTCGCCTCGGCCATCGCGCGACCTCGGAGGCTGACCAGGCTCATGGCCGCGTCACTGCTGAGCACACCGGTGGCGGCCGCAGCGGTTATCTCCCCGACCGAGTGACCGGCGACGACGCCGACGGTCGCGGCGAGTTCGTGCGGACGGTCGGCATAGAGCGCCTCGAGGGCCAGCAGGCCGGCTCCGACGATGAGCGGCTGTGCGACCGCCGTGTCGCGGATCGTGTCCGCGTCGGAGGTCGTGCCATGGGTGACGAGGTCGACGCCGGCCGCCTCGGAGAGGGCGGCGGCGCGGTCGCGCAGCCCGGGCAGCTCCAGCCACGGGGCGAGGAACCCCGGGGTCTGAGAACCCTGACCCGGACAGACGAGCGCGATCACGAGGTCCAGCCTTTCGGGTGCCCCACGGAGTCGTCGCCGCCGTACCCGACGAACATTTCCAGGCCGATTTAGAGGATTCCTCCAAAGACCGCTAGATGAGGTCGGATGGTATGCGTGCGGCCCGGGTCGGTGCCCCAGCGCGCCATTCCACCCGCGGGGTGTCGGCCAGGCGGCCGACGGCGAGCGCGATCGCCACGGTGTGCGCCTCGCGCGGGTGGGCCAGGTCGTATCCGGTCACCGCGGCGATGCGGCCCAGCCGGTAGCGAACCGTGTTGGCGTGCACGAAGAGCGCACGCGCGGTGGCCTCGAGCGAGCCACCGGCCTCCAGGTAGCTCGCGGCCGTCGTCAGCAGACTGGGATGTGCCTCCAGCGGGTGGTAGACGCGGTCGACGAGGACGCGGGACGCGGCAGGATCACCGTTGAGCACCCGTTCGGGGAGCAGCTCGTCGGAGAGCACCGGGCGGGGGGCGCCCGGCCAGGCCGGCGCCGCGGCCAGGCCGCTCAGCGCGGCGCGCGCCGACCGCCCCGCAGCGAAGAGGTGGGGCACGGTGGGTCCCAGCACGATCGGTCCGTCGCCGAAGTGGTCGGCGATCGCCGTCACCGCCTTGAGTGCCTCGGTGGTCCCGCCGAGGACGACGATCAGGCGACGGCGCTGGACCGCGGCGAGGGCCGTCGCCCCGAGCCGCGCGACGGCCCTCCTCATGGCGTCGACCGCCGCGGCCGTGGAGCCCGGCGGCGTCGAGCCGGCCACGACCGTCACGGAGGCGACCGACCCCCAACCGAGCGCGGTGGCTCGGGACTGCATCGAGTCGTCCGCCTCGGCACGGACGACCGCATCCACGACCAGAGCTTCCAGCCGGGCGTCCCATGCGCCCCGGGCCTCGGCGGCCTCCGCGTACACCTGCGCGGCGGAGAAGGCGACCTCCCGCGAGTACCGCAGGACCGCCTCGCGCAACGCGGCCTCGTCGCCGGGGGTCGCGAGCAGGAGCACCTCCGCCTCGACGACGTCGACCACGGACCGGACGATGTCAAGGGTCTGGCCGAGGCTGACCGACCAGGTGAGCTCGCGGGGGGCGGAGCCGAAGATCTCCGCGGTCACCTGTTGGTCTGGCCCCCGACCGCGCCCGCCGGTGTCCTTCAGCCAGGCGACGAAGGCCGCCACACCGGCCTGGGCCACGAGTCCGATCCACGACCGGTCCGCCGCGGAGAGCGCCCGGTACCAGTCCAGGTCCACCTCGAGGCGGCGCACCGCCGCCGTCGACAGCGCCCCGGCCTGCTGGACCACGCGGTCGCGGGTCTCCTGGCTGACCGTCACGAGGCCAGCCTATTTGTGCGGCCTCCACAAAGGCAGGCCAGCGAGCGCACGGGGTGCTAAGGGCCGGCGTCGGCGATCTGAGGTCGCCGTCCGATGTGACGACGGGTGATGCCTTCTTACGGTCGGCGTCGACGCCGCCGAGACCGCTCCACCGGATCCACCACGGAAGGACCGCCATGACCACCGCCGCCTCCACGACGACCGACGCATACCTCTTCGGCGACCACCCGGACCTCGGCGACCTCGAGCACCGTCGGCTGACCGCCCTGACCCAGCTGTTCGACCCGGCGACCCGACGGCTGCTCCGCCACATCGGCGTAACCCGCGGCTGGCGCTGCCTCGAGGTGGCGGCCGGCACCGGCTCCGTCGCGGCGTGGCTGGCCGACCGGGTCGGTCCGGAAGGCGAGGTG
>DATLQE010000067.1:0-4764 GCA_035535335.1 Lapillicoccus sp.
AGCTGTCGGGTCGCCGACTGTTGGACGTCGACGAGCAGCTGGGCGGCGCTGCGGGGCGGGAGACCCGAGTCCGCGCTCGCGGTCCGCGAGGCGAGCAGGCTTCCGGCGGCGATGACGACGACGGCGCCGGCGGGAACGGCCCAGCGTGCACGGGGATGGTCGGCGAACAGAGTCACCTGATCATTGTCCGATGCCCGACCTGAGAGCGTCCTGAGAGTCAGCGGCGCGGAGTGAGCCGGAGCGTGGACGCCTTGGCCGCCGAGGTGAGCACGCTGTCGACGACGCGCTGCGGATACCTCCCGTACTTGGTCTGGTATGCGACGTCGAGCCGGTTCCCGAGGCCGGCGTCGGCGCTCGCGTCCTCTACGCCAACATCAGCGGCGACCCCCCGTGCGGTGACACGCGCCAGGCCGGTGGCGCAGACGTGCCGGTGCCACGTGCCCTCGGTGCCGTTGACCGATCGCACATACACGTGGTCGTCGTCGATGACCATCCACATCCTCACCGGCTTACGCGCCGTGCCGTCGCGCCGGATGCTGGACAGGCGGATCTCGTCCTCGCCGGCGAGGTGGTTGAGGTCGTCGTCGGTCCAGTCGTTGTGGTCGGCCATATGACCATCAAACCGCGGTGCGCCGCGGCGGCACATTGGCCTATTGCGTTCGGCACGAGTTGGTCCGCTCGTCGAGCCGCTACGCACTTAGCGTGAACGGCATGACGACAACAGCAGCAACCCTCGCGATTCCGGTCCGGCTCGACGTCGACACGCACGCGGCGACGTTCTGCAAGGCCATGACCCACCTCGACAACGTCGCGACGAGGCAGCTCGACGACGTCGGGTTCGACCCGGGGCTGCGCGACCTGCTCCGGCTGCGCACCTCCCAGATCAACGGGTGCGCCTACTGCGTCGACACGCACAGCCGGGACGCGCGGGCCGCCGGCGAGAGCGAGCAGCGGGTCGCCGCCGTGGCGGTGTGGCGCGAGGCTCCGTTCTTCACGGCTCCGGAGCGCGCCGCCTTGGCGTTCACGGAGTCGGTGACCCTGGTGGCCGACACGCACGTTCCCGCCGAGGCCTACGACGCGGTCGCCGAGCACTACAAGCCGGACGAGGTCGCCGCCCTGCTGGCTCTCATCGTGACGATCAACGCGTGGAACGCCCTGTCCGTCGCGTCCCGCGCGTGGACCCCGGAGCGCCGCGAGGTCTGAACGCACCGGCGCGCGCCGTGGCAGGGTGAGCGCGTGCGACTGCTCCTCGTCGAGGACGAGCCCGGGATGGCGGCGGCCCTGGTCCGCGGTCTGGGCGCGGAAGGCTATGTCGTCGACCACGTCACGGACGGCCGGGCCGGGCTGGAAGGGGCGCGGTTCGGCGCCTACGACGTCGTCGTGCTCGACATCATGCTGCCCGGGCTGTCCGGCTACTCGGTCGTGCGCACGCTCCGGCAGGAGGAGAACTGGGTTCCGGTGCTGCTGCTGTCGGCCAAGGACGGCGAGCACGATGTGGCGGACGGGCTCGACTACGGCGCCGACGACTACCTCACCAAGCCGTTCTCCTTCGTCGTGCTGCTCGCCCGGCTGCGGTCGCTGGTGCGGCGGGACGCCGGTCCACGGCCCCCGGTGCTCGCGGCTGGAGGGGTGACTCTCGACCCGGCGACGCACCGCGTGCAAGCCGATGGCACCGACGTCGACCTGTCGCCGCGCGAGTTCCGGCTGCTCGAGCACCTGCTCCGCGCGGCGCCCGCGGTGGTCGGCAAGGACGAGCTGCTCGACCGGGTCTGGGCGTCCGGCGACGACGCGAACGTGGTCGAGGTCTACGTGGGGTACCTGCGGCGCAAGCTCGGCCGGGACCGGATCGAGACGGTGCGCGGGGTGGGCTACCGGGTCTCCGGCTGATGATCTCCCGGTTCGAGCGGATCAGCCTGCGCGGCCGGCTCATGACCATCGGTGTCCTCGGCGTGGCCGGCGCGCTCGTGCTCGGTGGCGTTCTCCTGTATGCGGTTCTCGCCTCCTCGTTGACGCGGACCGTGCAGTCCGAGGCGATGGCGAGCGCGCGGGAGATCGCTTTTCTGGTCAACTCCGGCCAGACTCCGGATCCGGTGCCGGCGTCCGGAGCGCAGGTCGTGCAAGTGCTGTCGGCCGACAACCGGGTCGTCACCGCGTCCCTGACCGCGGACCGGCTGACCCCGCTGGTGACTCCCGAGGAGCGGGCCCGCGCGCTGGCCGGGGACGTCGTCGTGGTCGCCGGCAACCGGTCGGGGATGTCCGGGGGACTCCAGGTCAGTGCGGTCGAGGCCGGACCCGCGAACGACCGTGTCGTCGTGGTCGCCGCCCTGACGACGGCCGACCTGGAGTCGGCGACGACGACGCTGCGGAACCTGCTCCTCATCGTCTTCCCGCTGCTGCTGGTGGCGTGCGCGTTGATCGCCTGGCGGGTGATCGGCGCGGCGCTGCACCCCGTCGAGGAGCTGCGCAGTGGGGCCTCGCGGATCGACGGGTCGTCGACCGACGAGCGGCTGCCGGTGCCGCCGACCCGCGACGAGATCGCGGCGCTCGCGACGACGCTCAACGAGATGCTGGACCGCGTGGCGGTCGCTCGGCGGACCCAACGGGCCTTCGTCGCCGACGCTGCCCACGAGCTGCGCAGTCCGCTGGCCACGATGCGCACGCAGCTCGAGGTCGCGCAGCGGCTCGGCGACGGTGACGGCCTGGCCGCCGAGCTCATCCCGGAGGTCCGGCGCCTCTCCTCGCTGGTCGAGGACCTGCTGCTCCTGGCCCGTTCCGACGATGGACAGCCGGCACGCGGCGACCGGACCGTGACCGTCGACCTCGGTGCGCTCGCCCACGACGTGGCCAGTCGGTATGCGTCAGCGCGAGTTCCCGTGCGGGTGCTCGATCCCGCCGAGCGGACCCACGCGTCCGGCTTGTACGACGAGCTCTACCGCGCTCTGGCCAACCTCGTCGACAACGCGGTGCGGCACGCCGCCTCGGCAGTGGACGTCGCGGTCGACGTGATCGGCGACGCGACCCGGCTGACCGTCACCGACGATGGCACCGGAATACCCGAGGCCGACCGCGAGCGGGTCTTCGACCGGTTCACCCGGTTGGACGACGCGCGGGACCGGGACAGCGGTGGTACCGGCCTGGGGCTGGCCATCGCTCGAGAGCTCTTGCGGCGCAACGGTGCTCGGGTATCACTGGAGGACGCTGATTCGGGCGTCCGCGCCGTGGTGACGCTGCCCGCGGTCAGACCGTCGTGAGCTCCTTGGCGACCAGCTCGGCGATTTGGGCGGTGTTGAGCGCGGCCCCCTTGCGGAGGTTGTCGCCGCAGACGAAGAGGTCGAGCGTGTTGGGGAAGTCGAGGGCCTGACGGAGGCGGCCGACGAACGTCGGGTCGGCGCCCACGACGTCAGCCGGCGTCGGGAAGTCGCCGGCGGCGGGGTCGTCGAGCACCACGACGCTCGGCGCCTCCTCGAGCGCCTGACGCGCGGCGGCCACGGTGACCGGCTGCGCGAACACCGCGTGGACCGCCAGCGAGTGGGTCGTCACGACCGGGACCCGGACGCATGTCGCGGAGACCTTGAGATCCGGGATGCCGAGGATCTTGCGCGACTCGTTGCGAACCTTGAGCTCCTCGGACGACCAGCCGTCGTCCTTGAGCGAGCCGGCCCACGGGACGACGTTCATCGCCAGCGGTGCGGGGAAGGGCGACTCGGGGCCGAGCTTGTCGAGGATCTCCCGACGGACGTCGCCCGCCTGGACGCCGAGCTCGCGGTTGCCGCCGACGACCTGGAGCTCGTCGTGCAGGCGGTCGATGCCGGGCTGGCCGGCGCCGGACGCCGCCTGGTATGAGGCGACGACGAGCTCGGTCAGCTGCCACTTGCGGTGCAGGGCGCCCAGCGCGTCGATCATCGTCAGGGTCGTGCAGTTCGGGTTGGCGATGTTGCCCTTGGGGCGGTCGTGAGCCGCCTCGGCGTTGACCTCCGGCACGACCAGCGGCACCTCGGGATCCATCCGGAACGATCCCGAGTTGTCCACGACGACAACGCCTTTGGCGGCGGCGATCGGCGCCCATTCTGCGGAGACCTCGTCGGGCACGTCGAACATCGCCACGTCCACGCCGTCGAACACGTCGGGCGCAAGCACCTGGACCGCCACCTGCTCGCCGCGAACGTCGAGCAGCCGACCGGCCGACCGGGCGGAGGCGACGAGGCGGATCTCCCCCCACACGTCCTCACGCGTGGACAGGATCTGGCGCATCACCGTGCCGACGGCGCCGGTGGCGCCGACGAGGGCGAGGGTGGGCCTACGCATACTCATCTCTGGGCTCATCTCCCCGTACCTCCGTAGACGACGGCCTCGCCCTGCGAGGAGTCCAGGCCGAAGGCGGTGTGGACCGCCCGGACCGCCTCGTCGAGCTGGTCGTCGCGAGTGACGACCGAGACGCGGATCTCGGAGGTCGAGATCATCTCGATGTTGATGCCGGCGTCGGCGAGCGCCTGGAACAGGGTGGCCGAGACGCCGGGGTGCGACCGCATACCCGCACCGATCAACGAGAGCTTGCCGATGTGGTCGTCGTAGAGGAGGGTCGCGAAGCCGACCTGGTTCTGGATCTGGGCCAGCGCCTGCATACCGATCTGACCGTCGGTCTTGGGCAGCGTGAAGGAGATGTCGGTCAGACCGGTCTCGGAGGCGGAGACGTTCTGGACGATCATGTCGAGGTTGATCTCGGCGCGGGCCACGGCCTGGAAGATCTCCGCGGCCATGCCGGCC
>DATLQE010000068.1:0-5748 GCA_035535335.1 Lapillicoccus sp.
CTCGAGCACCGCGCCGTCCAGCAGCGGCACCGGAGGCCCGTAGTCGCACGCGATCGACTTGCGCCCGACGTCCAGCACGACGCGGTCTGCGGTCCGGCTGATCACGGTCCCCACCACCGCGCACGCGGGAACGAACGGCAGCGGGAGCCCGTCGAGGTCTGCCTCCATGAGCACATACGTGCCCGCCTGGATCTCCGTGATGGTGGGGTCGGCGAGCGCCTCGCGGAGCGTCGAGGTGCCCGCCGAGGACACCGTGCCGGCCGCGAGGCCGGCACGGTCGAAGGTGTCCTTGGTCTCCGCGAGCGTGTCGTAGGCCCGGCCGATCGTCCGCGCGCGATCCTGGCGGTCGGCGCGCAGCCGGCCCTCGTAGCCCATGATCCCCTCCAGCCGCAGGCCGCGCGTGCGCTCCACGACGCGGGCGAGCTCGACCGCCGCCGCCGGAGCGGCCACCCCGCAGCGGCCCAGTCCCACGTCGACGTCGACCAGTACGAGCACCTCCACGTTGGCTCGCCGCGCCGCCTCGCCGAGCGCCCGCACACCCTCGGCCGAGTCCACCGCCACCCTGAGACGCGCGCGCCGTGCCAGCGCCGCGAGCCGCGCGAGCTTCCCGGCCTGGACGACCTCGTTGGCGACGAACACGTCGTCGGCGCCGGCGTCGACCATGGCCTCCGCCTCGCCGACCGTCGCGCACGTGAGCCCGGCCGTGGCGGCCGTCAACTGCCGCAACGCCAGTGCGGGCGTCCGGTGCGTCTTGACGTGCGGTCGAATCCGCTTCGTGCTTCCGTGCAGGAGCTCGTCTGCGGCCGCGATGTTCGCCGCAAACGCGGCCTCGCGCACGATCAGGGCCGGTGAGGGAAGCTCGCCGTTGTCGTCCATGATGTGGACGCCCACGCTACCGGCTGGAACAGGATCTGTCTGCTGGTAGTGTGCGTGCGATGAGTCTCATCGGCATCGACATCGGCTCCAGTGCCGTCAAAGCGGTCGCCTATCGAGAGTCCGGGTCTGTGTTGGCCCACGCCCTGGAGGCCGCCCCCTCCCTCCACCCCGCGCCCGGCTTGTCGGAGATCGACGCGGATGCGGTGTGGCGTGCCACGGTCCGGGCGGTCCGGCGGCTCACCTCGAGTCCTCGCCTGCGCCACGACCCGCCGGCGGCCCTGGCCGTCTCGGCCTCGGGACGCGAGAGCTTCCCGGCGCGGGCGGACGGTAGCGCGCTCGGGCCGTGCCTGCGGACCGCCGACGGTCGACGCCCCGCTTCGGAGGCCGCGGCCATCCTGCTGCGCTCACGCGAGCAGTGGATTCGGGCGTGCGGCCACGTCCCCGACCACAGGGACCCCACCAACCGGCTGCTGTGGTGGCGTGAGCGGGCGCCGCGCACCCTGGAGCGGGCGCGGTGGTTCCTTGGATGGCACGAGCTCGCGTCCCTCCGGCTGGTCGGCCGCCCGGTCGTCGATCCGGCGCTGGCGTCCGGGTTTCTCCTCTTCGACCTCGCAACCGGCGACTGGTCCACCGAGCGGCTAGCCGCCCTCGACCTCGACGGGCGGCTCCTGCCCGAGGTCGTGCCCTGGGCGACGCCGCTCGACCGGATCCGTCCCCGGGCCGCCCGGGAGCTGGGCCTGCCGTCCCGGTGCAGGTTGGTCGTCGGCAGCTGGGACGGCTCGTGCGCGGCGGTCGGCTCCGCGGTGGTCGAGGAGGGAGATGCCCTCGTGTCGGTGGGGACGTGGGAATCGGTGGTCGCACCGGTCGCCCGACCGAATCTCCGTCGGGCGGTCGGCGCCCGGCTCGCCGTGACCCCAGAGCCCTGCACGCCGGGCAAGGGTCTGTGGGCGCGCAGTCCCAACGGCACCAGCGTCGTGAACTGGGCCCGCAGCGTGACCCGGATCGGGCTGCGTGAGCTGGAGACCCGGCTGCAGGATGCCGGCTTGGACCCCAGCCCGGTGTTGGTGGTCCCGCACCTGTCGGGGGCGGGGGCGCCGTGGCCGGACGCTCCGGACGCCGCGGGCGTGATCTCCGGACTCAGCCTGGCGACGTCGCCCCTCGAGCTGGTCAAGGCGACGATGGAGGGCGTCGCGTGCGAGCTCTGCTTCGCCATCGATGCGCTCCGCGGCACGGGCAGCCCGATCCAGCGGTGCCGGGTCGCGGGCGGAGGGACCAAGTCCGGTTGGTGGATGCAGCTCAAGTCCGACCTTCTTGGTGTTCCCGTCGAGGTGCCGAGCCAGGCCGAGCCAGGCACCTTCGGTGCGGCGCTGCTGGCTGGCGTCGGGATCGGGGCGTACGCGTCGCTGGCCGAGGCGGCCGAACGAGTCCGGATCACCCGCCGCTTCGCCCCCGACGCCGATCGCGCCGCGGCGTTTCGACCGAAGCTGGGCCGGCACCGCGCCGCCGTGGACGGGATGACGCCGCGGTGACCCACGTCGGGGATCTCGTCGCCGAACTGCTGGTGGGCTATGGCGTGACGCACGTGTTCGGCCAGCCGGGCGGCCAGACGGCGGCCCTCTACGACGGTCTGGCCCGACGGCCATCCAGCATCCGGCACACCCTCGTGCGCGACGAACGGTCGGCCGCGTATGCCGCCGACGCGTTCGCACGGCTGACCGGGCACCCGGGCGTGTGCGACGTGACGGTGGGGCCGGGCACCACCAAACTCACCGACGGCCTGGTGGAGAGCCACAACGCGTCGGTGCCGGTGGTCGCGCTCGTCGGTGAGCTGCCCCGGGACTGGGCGCCGTATCGAGCGATGGGCGTGGCCTCGCAGGGCTTCGACCAGCTCACGTTGCTGTCGGCGATCACCAAGGCCGCGCTCTGGGTCCCGAGTGTGGCGAGCCTGCCACAGATGGTGCGGACCGCGTTCCGCGTTGCGACCACCGGCCGGTCGGGTCCGGTGGCGCTGATCGTGCCCCATGACGTGCTGGACGCCGACTGGCAGCCCAACGAGGCGGACCTGGAGGTCGACGATCGTTACTGCCGCGCCCCGGCCTACCGTCCCACGGCCTCCCAGGACAGCATCGAGCAGGCCGCAACCCTCCTGGAGAAGGCCCGCCGACCCGTCGTGGTCGCGGGTGGAGGCGTGCACGCATCGCGGGCCACCACCGAGCTGGCCGCGCTGGCCGAACGGCTCGACGCGGTAGTGGTCACCAGCTTCTCCGGGAAGGGTGCCGTGGACGAGACGGCACCACGTGCGGCCGGTGTACTGAATCCCTTGGGTACCAGCGCCTCCCTGGAGCTCGCCCGGCGGGCGGACGTGGTGCTCTGGTGCGGCTGCAAGGTCGGGCAGAACACCAGCCACAACTGGTCGCTCCCGCTCGCCCACCAGGCGACCATCCATCTCGACGCGGATCCCGGCGAGCTCGGGCGCACCTTCCGGCCGACCGTCGCCCTGAACGGCGACGCCCGGGCCACGCTGGCCGGATTGCTGGCGGTGCTGCGCGGCGGCAGCCGGCCGGAGTGGCGGCAGGCCGCACACGACCTGATCGAGGAGTCTGCGCGCCGGCGATCCGCCGACGAGTCTTCGGGCGCAGTTCCCATCCTGCCGCAGCATGTGATGCGCGAGCTCGCGGTCCGGCTGCACCCCGGCGACGTGGTGGTGAGCGACGCGAGCTTCTCCGCGGGGTGGGTCGCCGCCCACATGCCGGCGCGGCGCGCGGCGCGCGACTTCCTGTTCGCCAGAGGGCAGGGGGGCCTCGGGTACGCGGTGCCGGCGGCGATCGGGGCCGCCGCGGCTCGGCCATCCGACCGCATCGTCACCGTCAGCGGCGACGGCGGATTCTCGTATGCGCTGGGAGAGCTGGCAACGCATGCGCAACTCGGATTGCGCTCGGTCAACATCGTCCTCAACAACGGCTCGCTCGCCTGGCTCGCCATGTGGCAGCACCTGTTCTTCGAAGGACTTCGGCAATCCGTGGACCTCGAGAACGAGCGGCTGCGCCCCAGCTATGCGGGCGCGGCCGAGGCGCTCGGATGTGTGGGGCTGCGCGTCGAGCGACCGGGTGAGCTCGGCGACGCCCTCGACGCCGCCCTCGCGGCCGATCGCCCGGCGGTGATCGACATCCGGACCGATCCGTCGAGCACGCCGATCCACAGCTACCGCCGCAGGTTAGCCGAGATGGCGTCCTACCCGCGTCCGGGTACCGTCTACGAACTCGCGCCCTGGCGTCGCAGTCCGACCGAGCCCACCGACGAGCCGGGTGGACGATAGCGGCAGGCCTCCAGGGGGCACTGTTGCATCTGGCTCGAAGGTGCGGTTGGCGGGTAGCAGAGTGGAGCCGCTTCCCGTCCAGACGGCTGCCAGAAGTACTCAATGCAATCAATCTTGGCATCGCCGATGGCGTTTATGGACTCTGGTGGAGGACGCCGGTTTTGAGTGGTCGCCAGATGCAACAGTGCCAGGTCCGGTCGGCTTCCCGACCGGCTGGCCACTCCGAAGGTAAGGCGTTGTGATGTGGAGTCGCTGGAGGCCGAGAGGCCACGTGGCCACCCCCGCCGTGTCGCTCGTGGCCGGCGCCTGTCCGCTATTGTCGGCTGGATGAGCAGGATGGTGCGGTTCCGTGGTGGGCTGGGCTGCTTGGCCAGCCTCATTGCCTTGGTGATGGTGGCGGGGCCGTGTGTCGACGGCGGGCGACCGATCAAGACTTCGCCGTCCTCGGGGCGTCCGGCGCTAGAGGGTTCCACGGCCACCGACGCCGCGGCGCAACTCGGGGCCAGGGGCGGGAGCGGGCTGCGGGTCGCAGTGCGCTCGGCCGAGGCGCCGCCGGACCTGCTGGCAGAAGCCGGCCTGGTCGTCGAGTGCCCGCTCGGGTTACGGGAGCTCCTGGGGTGGCTGACCGCTTGACCGGTGGGCGATGGTGACCGGCACGCTCGCGATCGCCCCGTTGACCGATTTCAGCACCTGGCTGCGCGGCCGCGGACTCGAGATTGTCCTGATCGTCCTCGGGGCGCTGCTGCTGGCCCGCTTCGCCAGCTGGTGTGGTCGCCGGATAACCGAGCGCATGGACGTCGCGTCCACCGACGTGGACGCCGTGGTGCGCTCGGAGTCGGCCAAGCACCGGCGGGCGGTCGCCCAGGTCCTTACCCTGCTCACGATCGGTGTCATCTGGTCGGTGGCGGGGGTGCTGATCCTGGACCGCCTCGGCGTCCCCGTCTCCAGCCCTGGTCGCGTCGGCCGCCGTGATCGGCGCCGCCCTGGCGTTCGGGGCCCAGCAGCTGGTGCGGGACTTCTTGGCTGGCATGTTCATCGTCGTGGAGCGCCAGTACGGCTACGGCGATCTTGTCCACATCTCTGCGGCCGGCTTCGAGGGCGCCACCGGCACGATCGAGGAGGTCGCCCTGCGGACCACCCGGCTGCGCACCCTGACCGGTGACGTGGTGACGGTCCCCAACGGTCTGATCGTCGCCGTCACCAACCTCTCCCGCGACTGGGCCCGCGCCGTGGTGGATGTGCCCCTGCCAGCTGGCGTGGACGTGGCCCGCGTCAACAAGCTGCTTCGCAAGGTCGGCGCGGAGGCGTTCGAGGACAAGACGCTGCGGCCGCTGCTGCTGGACGCGCCGACCGCGATGGGCGTGGAGAGCTTCGAGGTCGGCGAGGTGCACCTGCGCATGGTGGCCAGGACCCTACCGGGCAAGCAGTTCGACGTGGCCCGCGAGCTGCGGGCCCGGGTGGCGGTGGCCCTGCAGCGGGAGGGCCTTGCCCCGGCGGGCCCGGTCACCGAGCCGGACACCGGTGACGGGTGATGCCCGGCCGGCTGCCGCCGACGC
>DATLQE010000069.1:0-3158 GCA_035535335.1 Lapillicoccus sp.
GCGCCGGGAGCTCGACGACGCGCTCAGCCTGAACGACTACACGATCCGCGACTGGGTCGACGCGCCCGGCGTGGAGTACGTTCCCGTGGACGGCGAGCTCGAGCTGCTACCGGGTGTCCGGCTCGTCCCCACACCGGGCCATACGCCAGGCTCACAGGTGGTCGTCGTGCAGACGGGCGGCCGCCCGGTCGTCATCGCCGGCGACACGGCCGTCTTCTTCGACGAGCTCGACACGCCGCGCACCGAAGGCCAGCGGCTGGTCCGCGCGCTGGAACCCGAGCTCGTCTGGCTGTCGCACGAGCACGAGCCGTGGCGGCCGCAGGCTGACTAGCGCGAGGGCCCGCGCCATCAGCGGGGGAAGCGCCGGCGTACCGGGTCATGCTCCGGCGAGGAGGAAGTGTTTCAGTGCCGCTTCAGCAGCGCTTCAGCGAGCCTACGCAGGGTGGAGCATCCCCGCAGCAACCAGCCGACCCGAGACCGAGAACGAGCCATCAAGTGTCAACCGACGAAACGCCTCAGGCGACTTGTCTCTTGCCAGCAAACGGGGAGCGATGCGCAACACATGACCGGCGGGCCACCCACCACTTTCGAAGGAGCGGAGCATGACCATGAAGACACATCGTGTAGTCACCGCGACCACGGTGCTCACCACCGCACTCACACTGGGATCCGTCGGACCTGCGAGCGCCGAGGCACCCCGTCCCGTCGACTCTGCAGAAACGGACTACGAAGCAGGCGTCGCCTGCGCCTTCCCATTGAGGGTTTCGTCGACCGAGGGTCGGATCCGCGAGAACGAGTTTGTCGACCGGTCCGGCAACGTTGTCCGGACGATCCAGGTGACTACCGGCATCGCCTACACGAACACGAACCTGCTGACGGGCAAGAGCATCACCGTCGACCCGCGTGGCTCCGCGATGCACACCACTGTCAAGGACGGCGTCGCGACCGTGACCTCCAACGGCCAGACCGGCCTCATCATGTTTCCGACCGATGTTCCAGCAGGCCCCTCGACGACGGTGTACCGAGGGCGAGTCGTCTTCACGATCGATCTGGCCACCGGCGTCTTTTCGCTCGTCAGCACCACCGGAACCAGCATCGACATCTGCGCCGCCCTGGCTTAGCTGGCGGTACGGGGCGTGAGGGCGGCGGTCGGGTGACCTAGGACCAGTACTTCACCGGGTCACTTCACCGAAGCCGGTATGACGACGACAGCACCGCGCTGGACGTGGATAGTTGCCATCGTGAAGCCTTCCAGCACAGGTGTGCAGGTCCGGCTGCTCGGCTCGTTCGTCGTGACTGTCGACGACGTCGCCGTCGAGGCCGGCCGATGGCGGCTGCGGAAGGCGAGGTCCCTGGTGGCGATGCTCGCGTTGGCACCGGGTCAGCGACGTCATCGTGAGCAGGTGTTGGACCGCCTGTGGCCTGATCTGGAGCCGTTGGCGGGCGCGAGAAACCTGCATCAGACCCTGTATGTCGCCCGCCGGGCGTTGGCCGGCACCGGCCCTGCCAGAACGGGGCTGCTGTCGATCCGGGATGAACAGGTCGTGCTGGATGACGCAGGACCGGTCGATGTTGATGTGCTGCGGTTCGAAGAGTCGTCGAGGGATGCGTTGAAGAGCGGTGACGAGGCGAAGCTGCGCGCCGCCGCAGCTTTGTATGCCGGCGATCTCCTTCCCGATGTGCCGGATGCCGATTGGCTGACGGTCCGGCGGGATGAGCTGCGGGAAACTCACCGTGAGGTCGTGGTGATGTTGGCGACTACGGTGCGGGGGCATGCTCCGGAGGAGGCGTTGCTCCTCCTGAACCGCGTGCTCGAGTCCACCCCCGTTCATGAAGGCGCCGTCCGTGCCCTGATGCGGACTCTGGCCCAGTTGGGCCGGCGATCCGAGGCGCTGTCCCGGTATGAGCGTCTGGTCGATGACCTGCTCGAGGCGTTCGGCACGGATCCGGATCAGCAGACGGTGGCGCTCTTCCGCGAGTTGCTGACCGGTTCCCGATCAGACGATCGGACGATGCACGCTGCTTCCGACATCGAAAGCAAACCCGAGACCGGTTACCTACCAACGTCGTTGACCAGCTTCGTCGGGCGCGATCGTGAGCTCGTCGACATCGAACGATTGATCGACAGGGCGCGGTTGCTGACCCTCACGGGAGCTGGTGGCAGCGGTAAGACTCGACTCGCGTTGGAGGCTGCCCGAAGAGTCCGTTCGAGTTACGCCGACGGCGTGTGGTTCGTTGACCTCGCGTCCGTGGGCGAGTCGGTGCTGGTCGCGGACGCCGTTGCGGAGGCGCTCGGATTGCAGTCCGGGGGGGCACCGAACCGCGGCCACGCGCTCGTCGACCAGCTCCGTCATCGGAGGCTGCTGGTGGTGCTGGACAACTGCGAGCACCTGCTGTCGGCCTGCGCCCACCTGGTCACCGCTGTCCTGGCCGGATGTCCGGGAGTCGACGTGCTGGCTACCAGCCGCGAGCCGCTCCACACCCAAGGGGAGTTCACGTACCGGGTGCCGTCGTTGGCTCTACCGTCGCCGATGCGGAGCGATGCTGGGGACCTCGGTGAGCTTGGCCACACCGCCAGCGTGCGGCTCTTCGTGGAGCGAGCGGCCCAGGTCCGCCCGGGGTTCGGGCTCGACGCTGGCAACGCGCAGGCGGTGATCGACCTGTGCCGGCGACTTGACGGGATGCCCTTGGCGCTGGAGTTGGCGGCGGCCCGGATCAGCGTCCTTGAACCGGCGGAGATCCTGCATCGGTTAGGGGACGCGCTTTCGGTGCTCGGCGACGGCCCGGTCGGGGTCACGCGCCACGAAACGTTGCGCGCCACCTTGGCGTGGAGCCACGACCTGCTGACCGAGGCGGAGCAGATACTGCTGCGCAGGCTGGCCGTCTTCGCCGGCGGTTTCACGCTGGAGGCGGTGGAGGCCGTATGCGGTGATCCTCCGCTGGACCGAACACGGCTGTTGGACGTGTTGAGCAAGTTGGTCGACAAGTCGCTGGTGGTGCCGGAGAGGGTCGCGGCCGCGACACGGTACCGGCAACTGGAGACGGTGCGGCAGTTCGGCGGCGAGAAGCTCGACCTGGCGGGGGAGACCGCTCAGCTGTCCGCGGCGCATTGTGCGTACTTCCTCGGCTTTGCCGTCGCCCATAATCCCGAGCGGGTC
>DATLQE010000070.1:0-7288 GCA_035535335.1 Lapillicoccus sp.
TGTCCCAGATCCGGTTGTCCTTCAGCACTCCGCTGGGCGTCGTGCCGTAGGTGTGCGGAACGATGTCGCGGAAGGCCGCGGCCCGTGAGAAGCCGGCGCTGTAGATCGCCGTGTTGAGGTTGCCGATCGGCGCCTTGCCCGCGGCCTTGCGCGCCTGGTTGGCGATCGCCGTCATGGCCGCCGCCTGCGGTGACGCGGCCGACGTGCCGCCGAAGACCGCCCAGCTGGGCGCTCCGTCGATGGCGGGGAAGTACGACCGGTAGACGAGCACGCCGCCGTTGACCGCCGCGTTCCAGGACAGGTCGGGGACGCCGCGGTGGTTGCCGACGACGTTCGCCACCGGGTCCTGATATGCGGGTCGGCCGTAGACCGTCGACAGGCCGCCACCGGTGGCGATCCCGCCCCAGCTCTCGTTCCAGACCGGCTCGGTGCTGCCGCCGACCGTCCACGCCCAGTACAGCGGGTTGCGGGTGCCGTCGTCGTTGAACGGCTTGTCCTGAGTCGGGTTCCACGTCCACCCGGACTGCACCTGGGTGCCGCCGACGGACGTGACGAAGGGAGACACGTTGGGGTAGCTCACCTGCGGGTCCGGTGACGTTGCCTCCTGGTGGTGCGCCCGGGTCACGCCGACAGAGCCGGTGTCGCCCGAGCTGGAGAAGAAGGTGTCGTGCTTGGCCAGCCCGCGCTGGAAGGTCTGGTCGAACCGCGCGAACTGGGTCGCCGCCGCACCGGCGAACGCGGATTCGTCGGTCCCGAACGACATCGAGAACACCGTGCCGGGGGGATAGGTGTTGATCCCCCAGTCGATGGCCTTCATGAGGTTGGGCAGTCCTTGGACACCCTGGGTCTCGGCCGGGTTCACGCCCATGAGCACGATGTGCGCCTTGGGTGCGATGGCGTACGCCCACTGGACGTCGAGGTTGGCCTCCCCGGCCCAGCCCTCGGCGGCGGTCGGTCCGGACGTCCCGCTGCCGTTGCCGGTGGCACCGGCGGTGTTGGGTCGGCCGATCGGGAAGACCTGCTCGAAGCTCGGGGTCGGGCCGTTGAAGGTCTTGGCGAAGAACGCGAGATCCTCCGCCGCGGTGGGGCTGCCGTACGAGTCGGCGAGGACGATGGTCTGGCCGGCGCCGTCGTTCGTCGACGGGGTCAGCGGGCCAAGGCCGTAGAACGACCGCAGCTGGTTCGGCGTGTAGCAGTGGATCGTCGTCGACACGCGGTTGTCGGGTGCCGGCCGCTGGCAGGCGACGGGGTCGGCGTTCGTCCCTGCGGCCTGGAAGGCGGACTCGGCGGCCTTTTGCCCGAGGTACGACACGGCGCCGCTGGCGCGCGAAGGCGCCGCGACTGACGTGCTGCTCGAGACCGCGATGGCGGTCGCGCTCAGCGCGAGGACGGCGGTTCCGCCGACGGCGACGGTGGTCGCCCGCCGGGAGAACCGCCGAGGCGGAGCTGTGGGTGTGGTCATGCCATTCCTTTCAGCGTTGAAAGCACCCCGAGGCGTGCGGGAAGAGACCGCGGGGCGGTCATCCCGTCGCGCAGCGTAGGTCGGCCGGCGCCGGATCCGGCCGCCCTCGCGACTGCGAAAGTCCCGCGACTTCCCTGACAGAACCCGGGGTACGGCGCAACCGCATCGTTACCGACCTGCAACCCCACGGTGCCCGAAAGTGGTGAGAATACTTTTCAGCAACTCACCGCCGAGCTGAGATGGATTTTCAGGCTAGTGACGACGACCGCGGCACCGCCCCTGGGCGTACGCACGCGCATCCAGGCCAACGTGCCCCAGATGTCGGAGGCGATGACCAAGCTCGCCACCCTCCTGCTCGACGAGCCGCTGGCACCCCTCGAGCTGTCCATCACCGAGCTGGCCGCGCGGGCGGGCACCTCGGCGGCGACGGTCACCCGGTTCTGCCGGCTCATCGGGTATGCGGGGTACCTCCCGTTCCGGGTCGGGGTCGCCGCGGACGCCGGACGGTTGCGCGCCGACGAGACCTGGCGGGTGGACATTGGCCGCGCCTTCGACCCCGAGGACACTCCCGAGCAGGTGCTGCACACGCTCGCCCAGTCCCATCAGGCCGCCCTGCAGGCCACGGCCGAGTCGATGGACATCGACGAGGTGGTCCGGATCGCCGAGGCCATCGCCACCCGCGCGCGAGTGGACATCTACGGCATCGGCGGCAGCGCCGTCATGGCCCGCGAGATGCAGCTGCGCCTCTACCGAATCGGGATCAACGCCCACCACTGGGGCGAGGTCCACGACGGGCTCACGAGTGCCGCGCTCCTGGACGAGGACTCGGTGGCGATCGCCATCTCCAACACGGGGCGGACCGTCGAGACGATCGAGATGCTCGCGCAGGCCAAGTCGTCAGGGGCCTTCACCCTGGCCATCACCAGCAACGCGGACTCGCCGCTGGCCGCTCTCGCGGACGTCCACCTCGTCACCGTCGCTCCCGACGTGTACCTGCAGCCGGACGACCTCTCCGCCAAGCACGCCCAGCTCTTCGCGCTGGACCTCCTCTACCTGATCGTCGCCCAGCGGAACTTTCCACGGACCGCGACGACCCTCGCCGCCTCGGCCGCCGCCGTCGCGCCACACCGGCGCGCGCCGACGCGCGACCGCCGCCCGACACGAGGCCGACGCACCGCCCGCCCGACACCGCGAGCCGGACGATGACCACCAGCACCGTCCCCGCGGCCACCGTGGAGGAGGCCTTCGCGGCCTTTTACGAGCAGGTCGCGTCCCGGCTACGAGCCGTCGCCGAGGACGCCGCGCGCGGAGGTCTCGACGCGGCGATCGACCTCGTGGTGGCGTCGATCCGGCGTGGGGGAGTACTGCAGGCGTTCGGAACCGGCCACTCGCAGGCGTTCGCCATGGAGATCGCCGGGCGGGCCGGCGGGTTCATCCCGACGACGGCGATGGCCCTGCGCGACGTCGTGCTCCACGGTTCCCGCGAGGCCTCCGCCCTCACCGGTTCCACGCTCGAGCGGGACGCCAGCGTCGTCGACGAGCTCTTCGCGCTCTCGCCCGCCGACCCCGCAGACGTGTTCTTCATCGCGTCGAACTCCGGCGTGAACGGGTCGGTCGTCGGCGTCGCGCTGCGGGCGAAGGCCGACGGCCATCCCGTCATCGCCGTGACCAGCCTCGAGCACACCAACGCGGTGACCCCCAAGCACCCCAGCGGCCGGCGGCTCAGTGAGATCGCAGACGTCGTTCTCGACAACCGAGCACCCTACGGAGACACGACGATCGAGCTGCCCGGCGGCATCGGTGTCGGAGCGGTGTCCTCTCTCACCGCCGCCTACATCGCGCAGCTCATCACCATCGGGGCGGCGGCCCGGATCGCCGCCCTGGGGGAGACGCCACCGATCTACCTCTCCGCCAACATCCCCGGCGGAGACGACCACAACCATGCCCTCGAGGCCCGGTACGGCGACCGGATCCGCCGAACCGCCTGACCACACCTGACATCACGATCTCGCCACTGATTTTGCCCCACACCGACAAATCCCTTCGAGAAGCACGCCACACGCATACCGTCCCTCGCACCGATCACCACCCGGAAAGGCAATACCTCACGATGACCCCTCACGAGACAGGTAGCACTCCCCGTTCGACGTTCGACCGTCGGACCTTCATGCGCGGCTCGCTCGCCGCCGCGGCCCTGCTCCCGCTCGGCGGAGCGTTGGCCTCGTGCGCGTCCTCCGGCACGGGAACGAGCACCGGCGGCGGCGCGGCGACCACCGCGGCCGGCGCGGCGAACAACCCGTTCGGCGTGGCGAGCGGCTCCTCCGTGGATGCCGTGATCTTCAACGGCGGCTACGGCTACGACTACGTCACCTTCGCCGCCGACCTCATGCAGAAGAACCAGTCCGGCGTCACGGTCAAGGTCACCCCCTCGACGCAGATCGCCCAGCAGCTCCAGCCGCGCTTCGTCGGCGGCAACCCGCCGGACCTCGTGGACAACTCCGGAGCCGGCTCGATCGGGTTCAACACGATCCTCGACCAGCTGTCGCCCCTCGATGACGTCTTCGCGGCCAACAACCTCGAGGGCACCAAGATCGAGTCGACCCTCTACGACGGCGTCCGCGAGCCGGGCACCTACAACGGCCAGTTCCTCGCCATCAACTACGTCCTCACCCTCTACGGCGTGTGGTACTCGCAGAGCCTGTTCGACGCGAACAGCTGGACCCCGCCGAAGACGTGGGACGAGGCGAAGGACCTCGGCGCCAAGGCCAAGGCCAAGGGCAAGTACCTCTTCGTCTGGGGCAAGGAGGCGGCGACGTACTACCAGACCCTCGCCGTCGACTCGGCCATCAAGGAAGGCGGCACCGACGTCCGACTCGCCTTCGAGAACCTCGACCCGAAGTGCTGGTCGCAGCCGCAGATCCAGGCCGTCTTCGCCGCCATGGGCGAGTGCGTCAAGAACGGGTACTTCGTCCCCGGTGGCGCCGGCACCCAGTTCACGGCCGCTCAGGCCCAGTGGAGCAACGACCAGCAGGCCCTGCTCTACCCCTCGGGCTCGTGGATCGAGAACGAGATGAAGAAGGCAACCAAGGCTGACTTCAAGATGACCGGCGTCCCGGAGATGGTCCTCTCCAGCAGCCCGAAACTGCCCTACGAGTCGCTGCGCAGCGCCTCCGGCGAGCCGTTCATCGTGCCCAAGGCGGGCAAGAACGTCGCCGGCGGCAAGGAGCTGCTCCGAGTCATGCTGTCCAAGGACGCGGCGACCAACTTCACCAAGACCAAGCTGGCCCCGACCATCGTCAAGGGCCTGGTCCCGGCCGACGGCTTCGGCTCGACCGCGCTGCAGTCCCAGGCCAAGATGCTCGACGCCGCCGGCAAGAACGTCTTCGACTACAAGTTCGTCACCCGTTACGGCACGAACAAGGACATGCTGGTGGTCTGGAACGCGTTCCTGTCCGGGCAGACCGACGTCGCCGGGCTGACCAGCGGTCTCCAGCAGATCACCGACAAGGTGGCGAACGACCCGGCCATCCAGAAGGAGAAGGTCACCAAGTGACCACCCCCGCCGTCGCGGCTCCGGGCCCTGGGCGCAAGCCCAAGGCCCGGGGCCCGCGCGGTCGGATGACGTTCGACCGCATCAGCTTCATGGTCGTGTTCCTCGGGGTGCCGCTCGCGCTGTTCCTCGTCTTCGTCATCTCGCCGTTCCTCCAGGCGCTCTACTACGCGATGACGGACTGGACCGGGTTCTCCCCGAACTTCAACTTCGTCGGCTTCGACAACTACGTGAAGCTGGCGCAGGACGACATCTTCCGGAGGTCGGTGTTCAACAGCGTGCTGCTGGCCGTCGTCGTGCCGTTCGCGACGATCGTCATCGCGCTGCTCTTCGCCAGCCTGGTCACGGTCGCCGGCGGCGCCAGCGGAGGGATCCGCGGCCTCAAGGGCTCGTCGTTCTACCGGATCGTCTCGTTCTTCCCCTACACCGTGCCGGCCATCGTCATCGGCATCATCTGGGCGCAGGTCTACGACCCCCAGGCGGGGCTCCTCAACGGGATCCTCACCGCGGTCGGCCTCGAGCGGTTCAAGTCGTTCGCATGGCTCGGCGAGGTCGCCACCGCGATGCCGGCCTCGATGTTCGTCATGGTGTGGGCCCTGGTGGGCTTCTACACCGTGCTCTTCGTGGCGGCGATCAAGGGCGTACCGGCCGAGATCTACGAAGCCGCCCGCCTCGACGGGGCGGGCCGGATCCGCACCATCTGGTCGGTGACGCTCCCGCTCATCCGCGACAACGTCCAGACCGCGTGGATCTACCTTGGCATCGCCGCGCTCGACGCGTTCGTGTGGATGCAGGCCCTGAACCCCTTCGGTGGCCCCAACAACAGCACGCTGGTGATGCCCCAGGAGCTGTTCAACACCGCCTTCGGCAAGGGCCAGTTCGGGTATGCCACGGCGATGGGTGTCGTGCTCGCCATCGTCACCCTGCTGTTCGCGGCTGCTGTGTTCCTCGGGTTCCGCCTCGCCGGCGGCCGCGACTCCGCGAGCCGGCTGTGACCGCCGAGCCGACGACCGCGACGGCCGGAGGCCGCGAGCAGGTCGCTGCGGAGACGGTCGGCCGCACCAACCCGGGCGACCGCCGGGCCGCGGTCATCTCGCACATCATCCTCGTGCTGTGGTCGATCGTCGTCCTGCTGCCGCTGCTCTGGGCGTTCGTGTCGTCGTTCAAGACGACCAACGAGATCCTCGGCTCGCCGTTCACGCTGCCGGCGTCGCTCAACTTCGCGAACTACTCCTCGGCGTGGGACACCGCGGGCATCGGCACGTCGTTCTTCAACACCGTCGTGGTGGTTGGCTGCTCGCTGGTCCTCGTCATGGTGCTGGGCGCGATGTGCGCCTACGTCCTCGCGCGCTTCCAGTTCTGGGGCAACCGGGCGATCTACTACCTCATGCTCGCGGGCCTCACCTTCCCGGTGTTCCTCGCGATCGTGCCGCTGTTCTTCATCCTGCGGAGCTTGAACCTGCTCAACACGCTGCAGGGCCTCATCACCGTCTATGTCGCGTTCGCGCTGCCGTTCACGGTCTTCTTCCTCTTCGCCTTCTTCAAGGCGCTGCCGGAGGAGATCTACGAGGCGGCGCAGCTCGACGGCGCGGGCGAGTGGCGGACGTTCTTCCAGGTGATGCTCCCGATGGCGCGCCCGGGTATGGCCTCGGTGGCGATCTTCAACTTCCTCGGCCTGTGGAACCAGTTCCTCCTGCCAGTCGCCCTCAACACCGACCCGGCGAAGTACGTGCTCTCTCAGGGCATGGCGTCGTTCGCGTCTCAGGCCGGCTACTCGGTCGACTACGGCGCCCTGTTCGCTGCGGTCGTCATCACCGTGCTGCCGGTGCTCATCGTCTACGTCATCTTCCAGCGCCAGCTGCAGGGTTCGGTCGCGCAGGGCACCAGCCGCTAGTCACCCCACGAAGTTCTCCGCTCCGCTCCGGAACTTCGCGGGGACCCCGACCAGCGCTCACCCCGCTGGCGTCTCCTCCGGCGCGCATCCGTAGCGCTGGAGGAACCGCTCGCGGTCGATGACCGCCCGCTGCACCTCGCCGACGGCGACCTCCTCGCCGGAGTCGTCGAGCACGCGGACGTGGAAGATCAGCCGGCGGCCGTCGCTCACCGGCCGGGAGCTCTTGACGTGGACAGTCGTTCCGATCGGCGCGGCCTTGATGTGCTCGACCTTCACCATGGTGCCGACCGTCGTCTGGCCGGGCTCGAGGTTCTCGGCCGCGGTGCCGAAGGCGGCGCGTTCGATCCAGTTGATGAGCCGGGGAGTCGCGAGGACCGGCATG
>DATLQE010000071.1:0-2663 GCA_035535335.1 Lapillicoccus sp.
GAACTGGATCTCCACGACGGGCCGGTAGCCGCGCAGGGCGAGACCGATGGCGGTGCCGACGATGCCCGCCTCGGCGAGTGGCGTGTCGATGACGCGTTCCTCGCCGAAGTCCTTCTGGAGTCCTTCGGTGACGCGGAAGACGCCGCCCAGCTTGCCGATGTCCTCGCCCATGAGGACGACCTTGGGGTCGTTCTCCATGGCCTTGCGCAGGCCGGCCGTCAGGGCCTTGGCGATGGTCAGCGAGGTCATGCCGGCACCTCCTCGCCGGCGAAGCTGGCCTCGTAGGCGGCGAACTGTTCGCGTTCGGCCTCGACGAGGGGATGATCCTCGACGTAGACGTTGTCGAACATCGACTCCGGCCTCGGGTCCGGCATGGTCAGGCAGCCGTCGCGCACGTGGGCGGCCAGCTCGTCCGCCTCGCGGTCGACGTCGTCGAAGAAGTCGTGGTCGGCCTTGCCCTCGTGGACGAGGTAGGCCTTGAGCCGCTCGATGGGGTCGCGCAGCTTCCAGACCTCCACCTCGGCGGAGACGCGGTACTTGGTCGGGTCGTCCGACGTCGTATGCGCGCCCATTCGGTAGGTCCACGCCTCGACGAGGAACGGGCCCTGACCGGTGCGGGCCTCCTCGAGCGCATGCTTGGTCACCGCATAGACCGCGAGGACGTCGTTGCCGTCGACCCGCACGCCCGGGAAGCCGAACCCGCGGGCCCGCTGGTAGAGCGGGATGCGGGTCTGCCGGTCGTTGGGTTCGGAGATGGCCCACTGGTTGTTCTGGCAGAAGAAGACGATCGGCGCGTTGGTGACCGCGGCGAAGACGAACGACTCGCTGACGTCGCCCTGCGACGTGGCGCCGTCGCCGAAGTACGCGATGACCGCGGCGTCGCGGCCCGGGTCGCCGGTGCCGACGGCGCCGTCGCGCTGGACGCCCATTGCATACCCGGTCGCGTGCAGCGTCTGTGCGCCGATGACGATCGTGTAGAGGTGGAAGTTCTTCTCGTTGGGATCCCAGCCGCCGTGGTTGACGCCGCGGAAGAGGCCCAGCAGGTTGAGCGGGTCGACCCCGCGGCACCAGGCGACGCCGTGCTCGCGGTAGGTGGGGAAGGCGTAGTCCTGTTTCTTGAGCGCGCGGCCGGAGCCGACCTGCGCGGCCTCCTGGCCGAGCAGGGACGCCCAGATGCCGAGCTCGCCCTGGCGCTGTAGCGCGGTGGCCTCGGTGTCGACGCGACGGATCAGGACGAGGTCGCGGTAGAACCCGCGCAGCTCGTCGTCGGTGAGGTCCTCGACGTACTGGGCATAGTCGGCGGCCGCGGCGTTGGTGACGCGCTGGCCTTCGGGAGTGAGCAGCTGGACCATGTCGGGCCCGCCGTCGCCCACGGCGGGCGTCGGGGCAGTGAGGTGCGCAGTGATGTCGGTGGGTCGGTCCGCTGTGACCGTCGCCGGGTCGCTCACGGGATGCTCCTTCTGGGCGGACGGTCACGTGGTCGGCCGTTGCCCGTGTTTCTGGGCCGCGGCACCGTCCGGGGTCGCCGGTCGGGGGCCACGGCAACTCGATGCGAGAACGGCCGGGGTATGCCCGCGCTCGCCGCTGAGCTGTACAAGGCCAAATCTATCCGGGCACCCTGGAAATCTCACAATGCGGACGCTGCTGCCCGCCGCGATCCGCCCCGACCCGGTTCGGACGGCTGCCGCCGTTGTCATCGGGGAGCTGACCTTCTGGTCGGGTTGCAGCCCGATGACCACGTCACATTCGCGACCGCTACGCAGCGGCAGTCGCAAGCTCGGTCACTACCGCGGGCCGAAGTCGCGGCATACATCGATGAGCCGGTCGTTCGCCTCGACCTCACCGATGGTCACCCGGACCCCGTCGTCGCCGTACTGGCGCACCATCAAGCCCGCCTCGTGGCAGGCCGCCGAGAAGTCGGTCGAGTCCGTCCCCAGCGGGAACCAGAGGAAGTTCGCCTGGCTCTCCGGGAGTTTCCAGCCTTGCTCCTCGAGCGCGGCGGCCACCCGCGACCGCTCCTCCACGAGCGCGTCGACGCGAACCTTCAGCTCGGCCACGTCGGCCAGCGACGCCACCGCTGCCGCCTGCGCGATCGAGCTCACCCCAAAGGGCACCGCGGTCTGCCGGAGCGCCGCCGCGATGCGGTCGTGGGCCACCGCATACCCGACCCGCAGTCCTGCCAGCCCGTACGCCTTGGAGAAGGTCCGCAGCACGACGAGGTTCGGGTACTCGCGCCACAGCTGGATGGCGTCCGGCGCCTCCGGATCGGTGATGAATTCGAGGTACGCCTCGTCGAACACCACGAGCACCTGGGACGGCACCCGGTCGAGGAAGATCCGCAGCTCCCGCTCTCGCACGGCGGGCCCGGTCGGGTTGTTCGGCGAGCAGATGATGACGACCTTGGTGCGGTCGGTCACCGCCGCCAGCATCGCGTCGAGGCGGTGCCGCGCCTCGGCGTCGAGCCCCACCCTGACCGACGATGCGCCCGCGAGCGCGGTGACGATCGGGTACGCCTCGAACGAGCGCCACGCATACACGACCTCGTCGCCGGCATCGCAGGTCGCCTGGATGATCTGTCCGAGCACCCCGACGCTGCCGGTTCCGGTCGCGATGTGCGACGGCTCGACCCCCACGGCCTCCGCGATGGCCGCGGTGAGCTCTGT
>DATLQE010000072.1:0-13205 GCA_035535335.1 Lapillicoccus sp.
CAGCTGCATGGTGTCGAGGTCGTTGTCGCCGAACATCTTCGGCATGTACCTCGCCTTGTCGGAGCCGACGCCGTGCTCGCCGGTGATCGAGCCGCCGTGCTCGATGCAGAGGTCGATGATCGCCCCCGACACCTCCTCGGCGCGCTCGCGCTGCCCGTCGACGGCGCCGTCGAACAGCACGAGCGGGTGGAGGTTGCCGTCGCCGGCGTGGAACACGTTGGCGACGCGGATGCCCTTCTCCTCCGAGAGCTCGCCGATGCGGCGCAGGACCTCGGGCAGCACGGTCCGCGGGATGACGCCGTCCTGGACGATGTAGTCCGGGCTGATCCGGCCCACCGCGGCGAACGCGGACTTGCGGCCCCTCCAGAACAGCGCGCGCTGGGCGTCGTCCTCCGCGATGCGCATCTCGAACGCGCCGGCCTCCGTGCAGAAGTCGGTCACCTGCTCGAACTGCCGGTCGACCGTCGCCTGGGCGCCGTCGAGCTCGACGATGAGGACGGCGCCGGCGCCCTCGGGGTACCCGCACTGGACGGCCGCCTCGGCGGCCTCGATGGCCAGCGCGTCCATCATCTCGATGGCCGCCGGGATGACGCCGGCGCCGATGATCGCGGAGACCGCCTGGCCGGCGGAGTCGGTGTCCGCGAACGCCGCGAGCACGGTCTGGACCGTCTCCGGCAGGCGGGTCAGCCTGACGGTGACCGTGGTGGCGATCCCGAGCGTGCCCTCGGACCCGACGATCGCGCCGAGCAGGTCGTACCCGGGAAAGTCGACCGCCTTGCCGCCGATCTGGACCAGCTCACCCAGCGGGGTCACGAACTCGACGCCGGTCACGTGGCCGGCGGTGAAGCCGTACTTGAGGCAGTGGGCGCCGCCCGAGTTCTCGGCCAGGTTGCCGCCGATGGAGCACACCTGCTGGCTGGAGGGATCGGGAGCGAAGTAGTAGCCGTCGGGCTGGGCGGCCTTGGTCAGCTGGAGGTTGATGACGCCCGGCTCGACCACGGCGCGCTGGTTGTCGCGGTCGATCTCGAGGATGTCCCGCATCTTCGACATGACGATGAGCACGCCGTCGGCGTGCGGGAGAGCACCACCCGACAGGCCGGTTCCGGACCCGCGGGCGACGAAGGGTATGCGTCGGGCGGCGCAGGCCTTGACCACGGCGGCGACCTGGTCGGCGGTCTCGGGCAGGACCACGAGGGCCGGGATGACGCGGTAGTGGGCCAGGCCGTCGCACTCGTAGGTGCGCAGCCGCTGGCGGTCGGTGATGACGGCGTCCTTCGGCAGGACGGGAGCGAGTTCGGCGGCGAGACCAGCGACGTCCATGCTTGCCATCATGTCCCGTCCGGCCCCAAGACGGCAGGTCGGCAAGGCCCCGGGTTTCGCGGACGACGGCCCGCTCCGTCGGTCAGGGCAGCCGGCGGTACATCACCCGGAGCCCCACCAGTCCGTGAGTGCGCGAGTCGAAGGCCTCGGGCACGATGCCAACGGTCTCGAATCCCAAGGTCTCCCAGAGCCGGACGGCCGTGACGTTGGTGTCGACCACGGCGTTGAACTGCATGGCGTGGTAGCCGGCGTCCGCCGCCCACCGGATCGCATACTCAGCGAGGTACCGTCCGACGCCGCGCCCTCGTGCGGCGGGCGAGACCATGAAGCTCGCGGTCGCCACGTGCGAGCCGCGACCGGGCCGGTTCGGGCCGATCGTGGCCGCGCCGAGCACCTGCTCGGTGTCGAGGGCAACCACGGTGGTCGCCCGCGGGCCGAGGTTCCACAGCGCCTCGGCCTGCTCCGCCGTGAGGTCGTCGGGATAGGCGTACGTCTCACCGTCCGCGACGATGTCGCGGAAGAACGGCCAGATCTGCGACCAGTCGTCGTGCCGCGCCTTCCGGATCTCCACCACGGCACCCTGCCACAGCGAGGGCCGCCCTAGACACATAACCAATTGGATATATGATCGGGGCTATGTCCAGAGCGCCGGCAACAGCGGACGTGTTCCAGGCGATCGCCGAGCCGAGCCGCCGACGGCTGCTCGACCTAATCGCCGGCCAGGAGCGATCGGTCACCGACCTGGTCGACCAGCTCGGGGTGGTTCAGCCGTTGGTGTCAAAGCATCTGCGGGTCCTGCGCGAGGTCGGGGTCGTCCGGGTGCGTGACGACGGACGCCGACGGCTGTACCGGCTCGACGCGGATGCGCTGCGGCCGGTGCACGACTGGCTCGGCAACGTGGAGTCGTTGTGGGCCGAGCGGTTCGGACGGATGGAGTCGATGCTCAGCGAGCTGGTGAACCAGCCGGAGGGAGGGAGTGATGGGGATGTCGGCTGACGCGACGGAGGTGACCTACCCGTCCGAGACGGAGATCCGCATAACCCACTGGGTCGGCGTCACCAAGGACGTGGCCTACCGGGTCTGGACCACCGCCGACCTGGTGCGGCGCTGGTGGGGCGGCGAGCGAGGGACGGTGACGGCCATCGAGATGGACCTCCGGGTGGGAGGCCGCTGGCGGTACGTCCTGACGACCCCCGAGGGATCCACGTTCGCGTTCGGCGGCGTCTATCGCGAGATCGTCCCCCAGGAGCGGATCGCCTACAGCGAGGTGTTCGAGGACGAGCCCGACGCGGAGGCGCAGACCACGGTCACCTTCGAGACCGAGGGCGACGGCACGCGGCTCGCAGTGCTGATCCGGTACGGGAGCCGGCGCGAACGCGACAGCCACCGCGGCTACATGGCCGATGGACTGCACGACGCCCTCACCTTGCTGGAGCAGGTGGCCCGGGCCGAGACGGCGGCCACAACAAAGGAACGACCATGACGCTTCTGGTGATCTACTCCATGAGCGTGTCGCTCGACGGCTTCATCGCCGGGCCGGACGGCTCCATCGACTGGGCGGCCCCCGGCGAGGAGCTCATGGCCTTCCACAACGCGCAGACCCGTGAGCTGGCGGGGCACCTGTCCGGCCGCGGCCTGTACGAGGACATGCTGCCGTGGGAGAGCCGAGACGACGCCGGCCAGGATCCGCGGGCGCGCGAGTTCGCCCAGCTCTGGAAGGCCGTCCCGAAGGTCGTCTTCTCCGCCACGCTGAGTGAAGTGGAAGGCAACGCGCGACTCGCCACCGCCCCGGTGGCGGACGAGATCGTTCGGCTGAGGGAGGGGTCGGACGGCTTCCTGTCCGTGGGTGGCGCCGGCCTAGCCGCGACTTTCGTCGAGCAGGACCTCATCGACGAGTACCGGCTGTTCGTCAACCCGGTCGTGCTCGGAGGTGGCACGCCGTACTTCCCCGAAGGCCGCGATCGGCTCGACCTCGAGCTGGCGGAGACGCATACCTTCGACTCTCGCGTGGTCTACCTGCGTTACCGGCGTACGCGTTCAGAGTCAGCGGGCGAGCGGAACGGTTCGCGCTGATCCCGTATGCGACGGGCCGCCGCGGCCGGGACGGGCCGGAACCACCGGGGCAAGCGGCGGACCAGGGTGGGATCGCCGAACGCCTTGACCGAGCCGTCCTGCAACGCCTCCGACCAATCGCCCCTCCCTCGAGCCAGCGCCAGGACCGCCGGCATCGAGCACTCGAGGTACACGTAGCGGGTCTCTTCGAGAAGAGGGTCCGTGAGACAGCCGTAGGGCTCGGTTCCGTGCTGCAGCACCAGCCAATACCTCCGGTCGAACCGATGGCGCAGCCGGATTTCGAGGACGACGCGCCGCCCGGGCGTCCGCGTGGGAGACACCCGTCCCGCCAGCCAGCCCAGCACGACGTCCGGGTCGCGCTCCAGCATCTCGGGATCCTCAGGGAGCCAGGTGTCCGCCCACGCCCGCAGCGAGCCGAACGTGGCCATGAGTCCTTCACCGACGGCCGTCAGCTCGTAGGCGGGATGCGGCGCCGATCCCTCGGGGCGGGAGACCAGGCCCAGGGTCTCCAGCCGGCGCAGCCGGTCGGCGAGCACCGAGCGTGAGACGCGGCCTGGGAGCCCGGCAACGAGCTCGTTGAAGCCCTGAGGTCCGAACGTCCCCAGCTCGCGGACGATGAGCAGGCTCCATCGGTCACCGAGGTGCTCGATGGCCTTGGTGAACGAGCAGTACCCAGTGAACTCGCTCGAGCCCACGTCATCAGTCTCCTCCCTGTCTGCGGCCGCGCGTAGTTCGGAGGACGAACTAGCCACCCGGCAGCCGGTCCGCAGATCCTGACCTCAGCTGGAGCTCGCATCGAGGAGGACCGATGTCCACTGATCTGGGCGGCGGCGCGCCGGTCCACCCGGCCGCGGTGACCGAGAGATACGACCGGATGGTGCAGGCGGCCGGCGCGCTGAGCCGCTTCGTCCAGACGCGGTCGGGTCGCGTGCACGTCGTGGAGGCCGGTGACGGCCCACCCGTGGTCCACCTGCATGGCAACAACACGTCGTCGCTGTCGCACCTCATGCTGCTCGAGCACCAGGCCGACATGCACTCCTACCTCGTCGATCGGCCGGGCTTCGGGCTCAGTGACCCGGAGGACGTCCCGCCTGAGAGGTTCCGGGCGCATGCCGTGCGGTTCGTCGACGATGTCCTCGACGAGCTGCGCCTCGACTCGGCTTTCGTCGCCGGCGCATCAGGAGGTGGGAGCTGGGCGCTGTGGTATGCCCTCGACCGTCCGCAGCGGGTCCGCGGGCTGATCCTGCTCGGGTCAGTGCCGCTGCTACCTGGCGCGCGGATCCCCATTCCGATCCGGCTCGTCGCGACACCCGTCTTGGGTCAGCTGGTGAGCCGCACGCTCAAGCCGAACCGGCGAGCGCTGATCCGGCTCATGGCAATGATGGGCGAACGAGACACCATCGTGCGGCACCCTGACCTGCTCGACTCACTCCTCGACTCAGCCCGTGATCCCGTCGCAACCGCCGCCAACGTGGCCGAGCTCCAAGCCCTGCTGTCGCCGTTCGGTCCTCGGCCGTCGACCCGCATCCGGGCCGAGGAGCTCCGGCGGCTGAGCGTCCCCACCATGATGATCTGGGGAGATCACGACCCCGTCGTGTCGCTGGCCGACGCGCGTACCGTCGCCGACCTCATCCCCGCTGCTCGCCTCGAGGTTCTCCCCGCTGGGCACGTCCCGCAGCTCGGCCACCCGGCGCGGGTCGCGGCGCTGATGGAAGCTTTCATCGACGCGGCCGCCGCACAGGACTGAGCCGGAGAACCGTCACACCCGCACGTGCGGCCGCCAGCTAGCCGTCGCGATCCTGGTACCATGGTACTGTGGTAGAACGCGTCCAGACCGGGGTCCGGATAGAGAAGAACCTCCTCAAGGTGCTCAAAGGACTGGCGGAATATCTCGATCTCTCCCTGGGCGACCTGATCGAAGGCATCGCCCTGCATGCCTTCGAGGGCCGGAACGCCTTCTCCGATGAAGCCCTCGTAGCCATCGACCGTCTTCGAGCGGTGTACGGCTTGGACCTGCGCGCCGATGACAGCCACCGCCTCGAGGTCGAGGCCGGATCGGGACGTCCATGAAGGTGCTGCGCCACGGTTTCACTGTGCCGCTGGCGAGGGACGCCACGTGGGAGCTGTTCACCGCCACGGGCGAGCGCCGGTGGGCACCGGGATGGGATCCTCACTTCCCGGGCGGCGGCGACGACCGGACGCCTGGCACGGTCTTCGTGACGACGCACGGCACGCTCGACACGACCTGGGTGGTCACCGCTTGCCTACCCGGCGAACGGATGGCGTATGCCCGCGTGTCGTCCGAGGGAACCGCCGGCACCGTGGAGGTCACCTGTCATCCCGCCGCACCCGACGCGACCCGTGTCACAGTCACCTACCGGCTCACGGCCCTCAACGCCGAGGGACAGCACCACCTGACCCGGTTCTCGAAGACGTTCGATCACGAGATCGACGGCTGGCGAGCCGCCATTGTGGCTCTCTCGCCCGGCTAGCGGCCGGCCCGGCTGCTCAGCTCGATGACCACTCTTCGCGCAGGAGGGCGTATGCGACCGTGTCCAGCCACTGCCCGGAGCGGTGCAGTGACTCGCGTACGGCGTGCTGCTCACGGCGCATGCCGACACGCTCCATGAGGCGCCATGAGGAGTCGTTGTCCAGGAAGCAGTTGGCGGTGACCCGCCGGACGCCGAGGTCCTGGAAGCAGTGGTGGAGAAGCTCCCGCACCGCTTCGGTCCCGTAGCCGTGGCCGGTGTGGGCCGGATCGAGGACCCAGCCGAGCTCCATCTGAGTGCCGCGAGCCCGGTCGGCGACCTCGAGCTGTGCCCACGCGTCCCCCCGACGGAGCATGAGGTCGCCGATGATCGGGGCCTGCGGTTCGTTGCCGAGCGTGACGATGACGGTCGTCGAGAGATCATCCGGCGCCGAGAACGCCTCGCGGTAGCCGTCGAGGTCGGGGGCGCGGCCAGTGAGCCACTCGTTGACCGAGTCCAGCTGGCGGTACTTCCAGGTCGCATCGGCATCGTCGGCGACCGCCGGACGCAGAGTCAGGCGTTCGGTGTGGAGCCGCCGCTGGAGTACCGACCGGAATACCGACAACGGCGGAGTGATGTGGAGCTCGGTGAGCACGGCGCCGATGTCCCGCAGGCCGGCGAGGACGCCGTGGAGCTGCGCCTGGTCGGCGACCGGGACGGTGACGGTGGAGCTACCGTCCTCGTCACGGGTCATGTCGAGCTCGCCGAGCCAGGTCGACCAGTGGTCGTCGAGGTGACCGTCGACCCGTATGGCGTACGTCGTGGTGGTGGCGTTCACGAGAGGGCACCAACCCGCCGAGCCCGTGACGGCGCGGCGTGGCGACGCCGTGCGGGGCGGCGGATGGCCCACTCCGCGACCGCCAGGTTGATGACCCAGCCGGCGCCCTTGGCGACATCGGCGGCCAGCACGCCGGTGCCGAAGATCGCGCCACCGATGCCCTCGGTGAAGGCCTGCGTGCCGGCGGCCAGGCCAATCGCGTACGCCCGGATCATCCAGGCCCGGTGGGCCGCGATGTCGCGTCGACGCACGGCGGTGACGCCGAGCACCAGACAGGCGATCATCGCGGAACCGAAGACGAGGCGGAGCGCGTACAGCAGGTCACCGGTGCCGGGCTTGGCCTCGTAGAACAGCGTCATCCAGAGCGCCGAGATCGCCACCAGCAGGCCGGCGACGGCCAGCACCCGGCCGGCACGACGGTGCCAGGTCAGGTGCCGGCGACGGAACCTCGGCAGGAACTGCAGGATGCCGAGGAGCGCGTACGTCGTCGCGCCGACGATGTGCACGAGAACCGGGAGCGGGAAGTCGGCGAACCGGTGGTCGGCGGGGATGACCGCCGGGCCGCCGGCGAGCTGGATCATTCTCAGCGTCCCCGCCCCGAGGGGGATCGCGCTGAGCGCGACCAGCGACACCGGCACCGGCCAGCTCCGCCCCCGCGTCCTCATCGGGTCGCCGGTTCCGGGACGGGCACCGTGGCCGGAGCGTCGACGGTTCCGGCCTGCCGGCGCTGGTCGCGCCACAGCGAGACGCCGAGGCCGATCAGCGCGACGCCGGTGGGCACCGCAAGTGGACGGCTGAAGGACTCTGGCAGCACGGCCAACGCGAGGGCGGAGGTTGTGCTGACCGCGAGCAGCGCCGAGGCCCAACGGGCCAGAACGCCGGCCCGGAACAGCGCGATGCCGAACAGCAGACCACCGAGCGAGTAACCGAACCCCGAGACGAGGAAGACCACGGGCATGTAGCCGATGTTGCCGGTCAGGCTGCCACCCATGGCGGCGTCGAGGAAGTCCTGGACGTAGACCGGGTTCGACTGCGCCACCGTCGGGAGGACGTAGGCGACGATGCACTGGACGGCGAACAGGGCGAGGTAGCCGACCGTGAGCAGCAGGTAGCCGGCGAGCCCGAGGACGCCGAACCGGCCGAGGTGGCGGAGGAATATCCCGGTGAAGCCGGCTAGCGCGAGGACGGCCATGAGCGCCTTCGCGGTCTCGCGGACGACCATCTCAGTGGTGACGAGATGGGCGACGTCGGCCGGCGGATGGTTGATCTGGACGGCGATGAAGATGGCGCCCGCGGCTGCGGCGCAGATGCCGGCGGCGGCGGTCAGGCGGTTGGCGGAGATGGTCATGTCGGATCCCTTCGGCTGCGGTGCCGGACGGGTGTCCGACGATGTCCGGGACGTTAGGAACCGACGTGGTGAGGCCACATCACCACGTGATGTGATCCGGGTGGTGATTCCGCCGATGGTGCCTAGAGCAGGCCGCGGTCCGTGGCTCGCCGCACCGCGGCGCGGCGCGTGTTCACGTCGAGCTTGGTGAAGACGTGCTTGGTATGCGTGCGCAGCGTGTTCACGGAGACGAAGAGCTGTCGCGCGATCTCGGGCCCGCTGAGCTCGGTCGCCAGCAGCCGCAGCACCTGGAGCTCGCGCTCGCTGAGTCGCTCCTCCTCGACAGCGCCCGCGGGTACCTGGGCCGACGGTCTCTGTCCCGCGGCCAGCAGGTGCTCCGCGTGCCCGCATACGCCGCGTGCAGCCTCGCGGGCGACCTGCCCGAGCAGCTGGGCCATCGGTTCTCCCTCGTCGAGGAAGAGGCGGCAGTATCCAGCCGTCACTCCGATCTCCAGGACGGCAGCGAGGTCGGCGGCCGCCGCGTCTGCGTCGCCGTTCGCACGGTGGGCGAGCGCGCGCACCAGGCCGGCCTCGACCACGCTGCCGTCGCGGCTCGCCGCCTGCGCGACGTCGTGGATGCGGTCCAGCAGGCCGAGTGCCTGGCGCGGGTGACCATCGGCGATGAGGAGCCGGGCCAGGGTGAGCTGGTCGTACTCGGCCAGGTAAGGCGGCGGATCGGTCGGCGCGATCCCGCGATCGTCCTCCCACCGCCGCGCGTCGTCGAGGCGGCCCTGCCGGATCTGCACCCGCGCCCTCTGCGCGGCGATCGGCCGCACGTCTGGGAAGTAGCCGGGCCGGAAGAGCGGCTCCGCCTGGTCGAGCATCGCGATCGCGCCGTCCAGGTCGCCTGTGGCCTGGAGCAGTCCGGCGGCCGCGGTGTACCAGCGATGCCGGTTCTCCAGCAACGACCCCCGGTCGCCGAGAGCGCGGCCGATCTCGAGGTGCTGGGCACTCGCCTCAAGATCGCCCTGCTCGCGGAGCACGTCGGCCAGGCCCACGTGCACGTCGCCGGTAGTGGGAAGCACCGGGCCCGACTGCCGCTCGGCGGTGCTCAACGCGCGTTCATAGAGCCGGCGCGCCTCGACCGGGCGTCCGCGCGCCAGCCACATGTTCGCCAGCACTACGGTCGCGCCGATCTCGTCCGCGAGCATGCCGGCTGCGTGCAGGCTGGCCACCGCCTCGGTGAACGTGTCCACCGCGGTGCCGAGGTCACCGGCGGCCCATGCCGCCAAGCCGGCGAAGCCGGCGGCTGCGCCGCGGGGGAAGTGGTCCTCCGGTCCCGCCAGCGCTAGTGCCCGGCGGGCGTGCGCAACGGTGTCGTCGACGTCGCCCCGGGCTTGGGCGACCGAGGCGCGGTAAACGGCGATCATGGCGGGGAGGGAGCGAGCCTCGGCTTCGCGTTCCCTGGCCGCCTCGGCCAGCGCATCCGTCGTGGGGATGGTCGACGACGGCAGGTCCAGAGCATCCTCCGCGGCGTCGAGCCACGGCTCCACTCCGTCGACGTCGCCTTCCGAGAGCCGGCTCCACGCCACGAAGGTGGCCAGCAGCGGTCGGCGACGGACGACAGCCGCGGGCAGGGCGACCAGCCAGCCTCGAAGGGTCCGGTCCTGGCGTCGACGGCGCAGGTCGGGCAAGGCGAGCTCGACGAGCTCAGCGGCGTACTCGTGGTCGCCGCTCGCGATCGCGTGGCCCACGGCGTCCGTCAGGAGCCCGTTCTGGACGAGCCATCGGCTGGCCGAGGCGTGCAAGCCACCCACTCGATGTGCCTGCCCGCCAAGCAATCGGGCCCGCAGTGCGTCGGCGAACAGGTGGTGGTAGCGGTACCACCGGCGCGCGTCGTCGAGCGGGACGACGAAGAGGTTCTCGCGCTCGAGGGCCTCCAGCATCGACTGGCCGTCGGAACGTCCCGTCACAGCGTCGCAGAGACCACCGGTCAGCTGGTCGAGGATCGAGGTGTCGAGCAGGAACGCGCGTACCTCCTCCGGCTGGTGGTCCAGGACCTCCTCGACGAGATAGTCGAGCACGAACCGATGGCTTCCGGAGAAGGCCTCGACGAACCGGGCGACGTCTTCCGACCCGCCGGCCGCGCCCGCATGCGGGCGAGCCGACAGCGCGGCCAGCTGCAGCCCGGCCACCCATCCCTCGGTGCGTGCCTCGAGCGCAGCCACCGTCGCGGGGTCCAACTGCAGTCCCATCACGTCGTCGAGGAAGCGCTCCGCCTCGTCGGTCGTGAACCTGAGGTCCGCGGCCCGCACCTCTACCAGCTCGCCACGGGCGCGAAGCCGGGACAACGCGAGCGGCGGGTCGGCCCGAGTGGCCACGGCCAGCGTGACCTGGGGAGGCAGGTGGTCCACGAGGAAGGCCACTGCCTCGTGGACGGCAGTCGCGTCGATGACGTGGTAGTCGTCCAGCGCCACCACCATCGGACCGGCGAGGACGTCGAGATCGTTGATGAGGCTGACCAGGGCCGGTTCCATCGGCAGGTCTCCGTCGGCCTCCAGCTGGGCGAAGGCGTCGACACCAGCCTCGGGTTCGGCGGTTTGTACAGCGGCGACGAGGTGGGTGAGGAAGCGCCGGGGGTCGGCGTCTCCCGGGTCGAGCGCCAACCACGCCACTCTGCACTCCGACATCGCGGTCGCCGCCAGCCACTGGGCCAGGAGGGTGGTCTTGCCGAACCCCGCCGGTGCCGCGACCAGGACCAGGCGCGTTCCTCGCCCGCCGTCCACGCGCAGCCGTTCGGTGAGGCGGAGGCGCTGCACCATTCGACGACCGGGCACTGGCCGGTGCAGTTTGGTGCCCAGCACGGGCATCCGGTCAGCGTAGGCCCGCCTTCAGTCAGCGAGGCGGTCGTCTCAGTGTCGGCTCACGCGACCGGTTCGGCGGGATTCTTCGACAGCCTGCCCAGTTCTATCGCCGCGGCTGCCTGCGGTGGATCGACGCAACGAAACGCAGCCCAGAGATGCGACAACACCGAATCGCCACGATGGTGGAGCTACTCGAGGCAGGCATCAAGGACTACCGCAATCAGTAGGACGCCGAAACCGCGGCGCTGCCACGTCCTCACACGCCGCGGACAGGGCGGGGTTTGGGCGTAGGGGCGTGCTGCACCGGTTAGAGTTCGGCGCGCAGGATCGACGCCGCGCCGGCCATGGCCCGCATCTTTCCCTCCGCACTGGCGCGGGGCAGGTACTTCATCCCGCAGTCGGTGGCGATGGTGATCCGGTCCGGTGAGATGTAGGGAAAGGCTCGGCGTACCCGATCGGCGACCAGCTCGGCGGACTCGACCTGGTGGTCGGACAGGTCGATGACGCCCAGGATGATGCGCTTGTCGCTCAGGTCCGTCAGCACGCCCAGGTCAAGACCCGCCTGTGCGGTCTCGATCGAGATCTGGTCGGCCGAACAACCGGCCAGCTCGGGCAGGAATGAGTAACCCTCGGGCCGGTCGTGGATGATCGCGGCGTATCCGAAACAGATGTGGACCGCGGTCGTGCCGGTGACACCGTCGAGCGCGGCGTTGAGCGCTACCAGGCCGTACTCGCGGGCCGCCTCCGGCCGTGCCTGCATGTACGGCTCATCGATTTGGACCAGGTCAGCGCCGGCGGCATGCAGGTCCTTGATCTCGGCGTTGAGCGCAGCCGCGTACCCCATCGCCGCCGACGCCAGGTCGGGATAATGCTCGTTCTGCGCCTGCTGCGACATCGTGAACGGGCCAGGCACCGTCATCTTGACCATGTGGTCCGTGTGCGCCTTCAAGAACTCCACGTCACGGACCGCGACCGGGTGCGCCCGCACGATGGGGCCGGTGATCCGCGGCACCGGGTTGGGATGCCCGCTGCGATCGAGCGCAGTCCCAGGATTGTCGACGTCGACACCCTCCAGAGCGGTGGCGAAGTGGTTGCTGTACGACTCCCGTCGCATCTCACCGTCGGTGATGATGTCGAGCCCCGCCTCCTCTTGGGCGCGGATCGCCAGCAACGTGGCGTCATCATGCGCCTGCTCCAAGAACTCCGCCTCGACTCGCCACAACTCTCTCGCCCGCACCCGAGGAGGAAAACGGCCAGCAAGCTTGGCCCGATCGATCAGCCAGTCCGGCTGGGCGTAGCTACCCACCAACGAGGTCGGCAAGATCGGCACTGGGAACGATGACGCCGTCACCCTAGTGACCCTAGAACTTGTCGCCCCGTTGACGAGGCCGACCGCTTCCCTCCCGCGGCGCTGCTTTGGGCAACACGCTCATCTGCCGCTGTCGGGACGCCCGACCATGCGGGTGGCTTCGGCATCCGACGGCTCGGGCCAGCCCAGCTCAACCCGTCTGATCGACGGTCATGCCGTGTCGGATGGCCGACTGAAGGGCATCGGCGTTGATGAGCGAGAGGCGTTTGAACTTGATGCAGTACCCCGTGACGCTGGCGTTGCCGATCGAGGCGCTGTAAGTGCGCGCTAGGTACGTCTTGTCGTCGAGGCCAAGCACATAGACCGAAATGCCCGTCGTGTTGGCGCTGAGGCCGATGCGATAGAACTCTCGCGACGAACCATCGGCGAAGCTGATGGTGTAGACGCCGTAGCCGATGTTGGGATTGGCCACGACCTTGCCGTCCTCGTTGGTGCCGTCGTTGAACCACAGCCGGCAGTCAGGGAATTCCGCAAGCATGTGCGCGTGCAGCTGCCGCAGGTCGGTCTGCTTCGGCTCGGGTTGCCTGGCGAGGTACGCCTCGACTCCCTCAGCGATATCCATCTCGTGCCAGATGCTAGACCCTGAGACGTTGCGGAACTGGGTGTAGCAGGCCGAGACCGACCAGCGGCACCGGCTTGGACGACCACGGCTGAGGCGTAGGCACCGCAATCGGAGCGGGCAAGCGCTCGTCAGCGTAAGGCCGCCACCGCACATGCCGATGTCGCGACGGCTCACTCTTGCCGGAAGTCCATCGCCCACGTCTGCCACGATCCGCTTGGTGAGCTACGGGTCAGGACCTGCGGCCCTGCATGGTCCGCCGAAGCGCGGATCCTGCGTATCAGCCTTCGAGCTTGTTGATGATTCGTTGGACAGTAAGCCAGCTGCGCGTGGTGATGTCCCTGCCGTAGGTCTTCTCCAGCCAGGACATGAAACTTGGAGCGTCGA
>DATLQE010000073.1:0-3034 GCA_035535335.1 Lapillicoccus sp.
GGCGTGCCGCCGCCGGGCAGGTGTTCGGCGCGCCACGGACCGTAGAACTCGATGAGGTTGAGGACGACGATCGCGACGAGCGTTGGCACCAGGGCCAGATTGGCGATAGCGAGGGCCACCCAGCCGACCTGCGCGGCAGTGACCCACTTCGCGTACGCCAGACAGCAGGCGCGGTGCTCGGGCGACTGCCGCGCCGCGCGCAGCCACTGCGAGACCATGGCCAGGCGCATGATGACGTAGCCGACGACGAGAATGCGGTTGTCGACGTGCCCGCCCTCGTCGATCGAGTGGAAGAGGTTGGGCAGCCCCAGGGCGGCGATGCAAACCCCGACCATCTGGACCATCGTCACGACGCGAAACACCCAGTCGTCGGTGTCGAACGCCGAGGCGAACCACGAGAAGTTGATCCAGGCCCAGACGATCGCGAAGACCCCGATCGCAAAGGCGATCAACCCGGTCCAGGTATGACCCTCGAAGACGCTGTGAGCGAAGAGGTTCGCCGCCTGGCCGACGGCGACGACGAAGGTCAGGTCGAAGAGCAGCTCCAACGGCGTCGAGGCCCGGCCGTGCTCCCGCGGGTCGCGACCGGCCATCCGTCGCATGGGGTGGGCGAGAGAGGGCGCCTCACTCATGTGGACATCCTGCCAGCGCGGTCATTCGAGCCGGCTCAGCCCGGCAACCGTCGAGCCTGTGCGAACGGCACGGAGAGGTGGACATCACCGGTGCGCACTACGTAGCGGCTCCGGTTGCGCTTGAGGACGACCCCGCGGACCCCGAAGTAGGGTCCGGCGCCGACGAGCGTGACCACCGTCCCTGGCGACAACCGCTCGACGGCGACAAAGGCCCGGGTCTCCGCTGTCGACGCCAACCCGTGCTGACGCTGGATCTGCGCCAGCTCCGCCAGATACGTCGGGAGCATCGGTGCCGGCTGTCCCGCGCAGGTCCACTCGAAGAGCGCCTGGTGGTCGAACCGTCCCGGCGAGCAGGTCGAGCAGGACATCACCCGGGACGGGCGTCGATGCCGGCGGACGAGATGGCCGGCCGGACAGCGTCCGGTCCATCGGCCTTCGGCCCCTTCGGGGCCGTGGTCCGTGCGCTGGCCGTCCGAACCGATGGCCAGCGCCGTGCGGCGCCAGACCTCATCGTGCCCGTGCACGCGGCCCACGAGCGCATGGGCGATCTCGTGGAGCAGCGTGTTGCGGACCTCCGCCTCCGAGCACAAGAGGGTGAGGTGCCGGCTGAGGCTGATCTTGCGGCTCTGGTAGCGGCAGGCTCCGAAGCGCGCGCGGGCGTTGTCGAACCGGAACGTCCAGCCGGCCAGACGGTGCTGAGCCATCAGGTCGGTCGCCAGTCGATGGGCCGCCGTGAGCTCCATGTCGCGTCCTCCGGTCGCTCGGCCACGGGGTGTCGACGACATGACACCGCACGGGTCCGACATCCGTGACGCCGCGCACTCCGAGGGCCGGGCCCTGGTGGGGTTCGAGGTGACAACGGCCAGAATTCCGGTCGTTGTCACCTCGAACCCGTCGCCGCCAGAGGCGGTCAGTCCAGCTTGGCCGCGGTGAAGCCCTGCTCCAGGTCGGCGAGGATGTCGTCGATGTGCTCGATACCCACGGCGAGCCGCACGAGCCCCGGCGTGACGCCGGCCAGCAGCCGGTCGTCGTCACCGCCCTGAGAGTGGGTCGTCGAAGCCGGGTGGATGGCCAGCGAACGGACGTCACCGATGTTCGCCACGTGGCTGTGCAGCGTGAGGCCCTCGACGAACTTCTTGCCGGCTGGCAGGCCGCCCTTGATCTCAAACGCGAGCACCGCTCCAGCGCCGCGGGGCGTGTACTTCTGCGCCAGCTCGTAGTTCGGGTCGCCCTCGAGCGACGCCCAGACGACCTTCTCCACCTGCGGGTGCGACGACAGGTATGCGGCGACCCGGTGGGTGTTCTCGATGTGCCGGTCGATCCGGAGCGACAGCGTCTCGAGGCCCTGGGCGATGAGGAAGGCGTTGAATGGCGAGATCGCCGAGCCGAGGTCGCGCAGCAGCTGGACGCGCGCCTTGAGGATGAACGCGAGGTTCGCGCCGAGGATCCCGTTGACCCCGAGGTCCCGGGCGAAGACCAGCCCGTGGTAGCTCTCCTCCGGCGTGTTGTAGTTCGGGAACTTCTCCGGGTCCTTGCCGAAGTCGAACGTCCCTCCGTCCACGATGACGCCCGCGATCGTCGTCCCGTGGCCGCCGAGGTACTTGGTGGCCGAGTGCAGCACGACGTCGGCACCGTGCTCCAGCGGCCGCAGCAGGTACGGCGTCGCGATCGTGTTGTCGACGATCAGGGGAACGCCCGCCTCGTGGGCGATCGCGGCCACGCCCTCGATGTCGAGGATCTCGGACTTCGGGTTGGCGATCGTCTCGCCGAAGAACACCTTGGTGTTGGGGCGGACGGCCGCCTTCCACGACTCCAGCGACGTCGGGTCCTCGACGAACGTCACCGAGATCCCGAACTTGGGCAGCGTATACTTCAGGAGGTTGAACGTGCCGCCGTAGAGCGACGGTGACGCCACCACGTGGTCACCGGCCTCGGCGACGTTGAGGATCGCGATCGTCTCGGACGCCTGGCCGCTGGCGACCAGCAGCGCTCCCACGCCCCCCTCGAGCGACGCGATCCGCTGCTCGACGGCGTCCTGCGTGGGGTTCATGATCCGGGTGTAGATGTTCCCGAACTCCTTGAGCGCGAACAGGTTCGCCGCGTGGTCGGTGTCCTTGAACACGTACGACGTGGTCTGGTAGATCGGCAGCGCTCGCGCGCCGGTCTGGCTGTCGGGCACCTGCCCGACGTGGATCTGACGGGTCTCGAAGGACCAGTTCGGGGTGTCACTCATGACGGAAGCTCCTTGGTGCTCGTCGACAACGACGCGCGAGCGGTGGTGCTGCGCGCTTGCCGGCCCCCACGTCGGGGTATGCCGGCCCGGTCCTCACCCGGGGCACCCCACCGCGGTTGGAGGGTTGCCGGTCAGCGAGCCGGGGCTTGGCGCTGACACTCATGACCTG
>DATLQE010000074.1:0-2858 GCA_035535335.1 Lapillicoccus sp.
CTTCCTACGCTGAGGCCGGCAGCCACGGGTTCGAGCCGCAGCCCGGGCTTTCGCTGCTGTGGCTGGCTCGCGGCCGCACGAGTGCCGCCCTCGCCTCCGCGCAGCGACTGCTCGACGAACCGGCCGGACCGGTGCAGCGGGCCCGGCGGCTGCCGGCGGTGGTCCAGGTCCTCGCCGCGGCCGGCCAGACCGAGGCCGCCCGCGCCACGGCCGCCGAGCTGGTCACCCTGGCGGACGAATTCGGCTGCGACGCGCTCGCCGCGGAGGCCGGGTTTGCCGCTGGGCTGGCCGCCCTGGCGGCGGCGGAGCCGCAGGACGCACTGGTGCCGCTGCGACGCGCGTGGAAGACGTGGATCGGCCTCGGCGCCCGGTACGACGCGGCGAGAGCACGGGTGCGCATTGCGCTGGCGTATCGCGCGCTCGGCGACGAGGAATCGGCTCTCTCGGAGCTAGGGGTCGCCGAACGGACCTTCGCCGAGCTCGGTGCCGAACCGGCCAGACGTGAGGCGGCGGCACTCCTCATGAGGACCTCGCTGCCGGATGGACTGACCTCCCGCGAGGTCGAGGTGCTGAGACTGGTCGCGAGCGGCGGGAGCAACCCGGAGATCGCGGCGACGCTGTTCCTCAGTGAGAAGACGGTGGCCCGGCATCTGAGCAACATCTTCACCAAGACGGGCGTCACGTCGCGTACCGCTGCCGCCACGTACGCGCACCATCACGACCTGGCCTGACTCCCGCCGCTTCGCCTGACTAGCCGCCGCGGAGACCGGCCTTGTCGAGCTCCTCGATGAGTGCCCACCGACGACGCAGCCTCACGCGGATCTCGGCGATCCGGTCGTCGAGCGTCTCGACGTGCCGGCCCTGAGGGTCACGCTCGTCCGCGGCGACGGCCAGCCGGCGCATGCGCTCAAGAATGGCCACCGCGTTCTGCGCCTCGGCGCGCCCGGGCTGCAGCAACGCGCCGTCGAGAGCGGGCTCGTACAGCGCCAGCGCATCCGCCGGCCGCGGCTGCGGCTGGGCGTCCGCGAGCAGCTGCCAGGCGTGGCCGGCTCCCCAGCGATCGGCGGCGGCCCAAGCTCGCTCGACGTCGCCCTCGTGGAGCGCGAGCACGACGGGAGTCTGGCCGGTGGACCAGCCGTCGGCGTCCAACCAGTCGAGCACCCTCGCCCGCTCGACGTCGCGGCGCCCAAGGCATGATGCGGTCCGTAGCACGAAGTCGTACGTGGCCGGAGTCGGCGAACGATGCAGCTGGTCTCGAGCAAGGGCCATCGCGGAATCCGACTGCCCCGCCGCACAGAACAGCTCCGCGGCGCGGTCGGCGTCCAGCCAGTAGGGGTTGTGGCCGTTGCGAGGATCGACCGCGACTCGGTCAGCATCGACGGCACGGATGAGCCAGGTGATGACCTCGTCGTCCCGGCGGGCAACTTGGAGCCGGTCGATGATGGCCACGAACTGTGGGTGTTGCCCCTGCTCGAGAATGGCAATGGCTCCGTCGACGTCGCCGTCGTGATCGGCCAGTTCGAGGAGCATCCGGTCGAGCTCGAAGCGCGCGCCGAACTCTCCCATCGGCTGGTCCGCGTGACGCCGCTCGATCGCGGCCACCGCTCTGCGGTATGCGTTGAGTCCCTTCTCTCCCAGGGCATCGACGAAGTCGTCGAGGGTGACGATCGGCCAGCCCGGGGAGTCGTCCCGGAACTTCGCCAGCCAGCGACCGAGCTTCGCCTGGTCGGGCGTCCCTTCTCGGCAGGCGCGCGCATACAGGTCGACGGCCCGCTGGCCGGCTTGTCCGATCACGCCCGACGAGTCGTCGGCGTGCAAGAGCGTCCTCCGCACCCGCGTGGTGACTCGGAGAGCGGAGGGTGCGACGGCGTCCGCGGCGCCCTGGTCGAGGAGGTGCTCCAGCTCGTCGAGGAACCCTTCGATGCGCGTGGCATATCCGAACGACTGTCGGTAGTCGAGCCACCGGCCGGTGCCGAGCACGGATGCCGTCGCCTGCTCGAGCTCCTTTCGAAGGTGCTCGTCACTGCCCGAGGCAAGGGCCGCACGGGTCTCCAGCTGGCGGGTCGCCGTCTCGCTGAAGGCCGCCATCTCCACGACGAGCTCGCGAAGCGTTTCGGCCGGAAGCGTGCTGAGGTAGTGCTCCACGGCGGTCCGTCCGGCGTCGCTGGGCGGCGGACCGGCCGCGTCGAGGACGGCGAGGCCAACCGCGACGAGGTGCTTGCAGAAGTTGCCTGACGCAGAGTCCGGACAGGTGCACTCGCCGTCGATCCCATCCCGGTCCCAGCGGAGGTCGACGACGTAGACGCAAGAGCCCTGCACCGATGCCGTGGCGCGCCCGCTTTCGACGCGAAGCCCTCGGACCCGGTCGACGTACGACTGCGCCCGGGCGAACGTGCGCGCGTCCGAGCGCCGCTCCAGGGCGGCTTCGCTGAGGACGTCGTCGATCACCCTGGCCACGGCGAGACCCCTCGGGCGTGTTGCGGAGTGCTCCGGGTGGAGCGAAGTTGACGTGATAGCGGCAACTTTCCTCCACTCGAGAGGGCGAGCCACGTCACCAAGGACGGCCTCAGCACAGTGTGCGCGAGGGGGGACTTGAACCCCCACGCCCTTGCGGGCACTGGCACCTGAAGCCAGCGCGTCTGCCATTCCGCCACTCGCGCGCGGGGACCAGTGTGCTGCATGGCCCACGCTCCCGCCAAACCGCTAGATCACCCACGAAGTTCTCCGCTTCGCTCCGATACTTTGCAGGGACCCCGGCCTCCGATACTTCGCGGGGACCCCGACTAACCGCTCTCCTAGCCGGACCCTTCCGCCGCCTCGGTGATCCAGCGCTGCCCCCGGGCGTCCCACCGGAACCG
>DATLQE010000075.1:0-13511 GCA_035535335.1 Lapillicoccus sp.
CAGGAAGCCCGTCAAAGTCGCCGTCACCGGCGCAGCAGGACAGATCGGGTACAGCCTCCTCTTCCGGCTCGCGAACGGTGACCTGCTCGGTCGGGACACCCCGATCGAGTTGCGGTTGCTGGAGATCACGCCGGCGCTCAAGACGCTGGAAGGCGTCGTGATGGAGCTCGACGACTGTGCCTTCTCGACGCTGGCGAAGGTGGAGATCGGCGACGACCCGCGGGTCATCTTCGACGGGGTCAGCCACGCGCTGCTCGTCGGGGCCCGCCCGCGCGGACCGGGCATGGAGCGCGGCGACCTGCTCGAGGCCAACGGCGGCATCTTCGCGCCGCAGGGCAAGGCCCTGAACGAGGTGGCCGCTGACGACGTGCAGGTCACCGTCACCGGCAACCCGGCCAACACCAACGCGCTCATCGCGAGGTCCAACGCGCCTGACATCCCCACGAACCGGTTCGCGGCGCTCACTCGGCTGGACCACAACCGGGCGATCTCCCAGCTGGCCGCCAAGCTCGGGGTGCCGGTCACCCAGATCCGGAAGATGACGATCTGGGGCAACCACTCGGCGACGCAGTATCCCGACATCTTCCACGCCGAGGTGAACGGGCAGAACGCCGCCGAGCTGGTGAACGACGAGCAGTGGCTGGCCGACACGTTCATCCCGACGGTGGCCAAGCGCGGCGCCTCGATCATCGACGCCCGCGGATCCTCGTCCGCCGCCAGCGCCGCGTCGGCGACGATCGACAGCGCTCGCACCTGGCGAAACGGCACGGCCGAGGGTGACTGGGCGTCGATGGCGGTGTGCTCGGACGGCTCCTACGACGTCCCCGAGGGCCTCATGTCGTCCTTCCCGGTGACCATCTCGGGCGGCGAGTGGTCGATCGTCCAGGGCCTGGAGATCAACGAGTTCTCCCGGCAGCGGATCGACAAGAGCGTCGCCGAGCTCGAGGAGGAGCGCGAGGCGGTCAGGGGCCTCGGCCTCCTCCCCTGATCGGCTTTTTCTCCGTCTTCCAGGCTCACGTTGTCGTGACTTGGAGGCCTTCGACAGCCCCTGAAGTGGGAACGACGTCAGCCTGGAAGACGAGGGATATGCGGGTCTAGGGCGACGGAGGGCAGCTCGCCGCACGCCCGCCACCGATCTGCGCGTCCACCGGAGCGCACGTCCGCACGAGGAAGAACGCCCCGAGGACCAGGGCCGCCGCGACGACGAGCGTGACGACGTCGCGCACCCGCGACCGAACCTCGATACCTCCACCCCGAGGCTCCTGGACCACCAGCCGCAACACCGCGGCGATGAGCAGTCCCAGCCCGATGACGAACCCCCCGAGGCGGAGCCGGGACGCGAAGACGATCAGTCCGACGCCGATGACGACGAAGGCCGCGATGACCCACCACAGCCCGAGGCGGCGTAGCCCCGCGAACCTCACCGTGTCATACCAGGCTCACCCCAGGCCGGCCCGCCGCTCGGCGGCCGCCACGACGTTGGTGAGCAGCATGGCCCGCGTCATCGGCCCCACGCCGCCGGGGTTGGGGCTGAGCCATCCTGCGACCTCGGCCACGTCCGCCGCGACGTCTCCGACCGGCCGGCCGTCGACTCGGGAGACACCGACGTCGAGGACCGCGGCGCCCGGCTTGACCATGTCGGTGGTGATGATCCCCGGGACGCCGGCCGCGGCGACCACGATGTCGCCTTCCCGCACCTGGGCCGCGAGGTCCTTGGTCCCGGTATGGCATACCGTGACCGTCGCGTTCTCCGACCGCCGGGTGAGGATGAGCGCGAGTGGCCGGCCCACGGTGATCCCCCGGCCGACGATGACGACGTGGGCCCCGGCGATCGGGACGTCGTACCGCCGCAGCAGCTCGACGCAGCCGATCGGCGTGCACGGCAAGGGGGCCGGCTTGCCGAGGACCAGCCAGCCGAGGTTCGTCGGGTGCAGGCCGTCGATGTCCTTGTCGGGGTCGACCCGGGACAGGAGAGCCATCTCGTCGAGGCCGGTCGGCTGCTGCACGAGGAACCCCGTGCAGTCGGGGTCGGCGTTGAGCTCGTCGATGACCGCCTCGACCTCGGCCTGCGTGGCCGTCGCGGGGAGGTCACGCCGGATGCTGGTGATGCCGATCTCCGCACTGTCCCGGTGCTTCGCGCCGACGTACCATGTGCTGCCAGGATCGTCGCCGACGAGCACCGTCCCGAGACCCGGCACGACACCGTGGGAGGCCAGGATCGCGACCCGGTCCTTGAGCTCCGCCTTGATCGTCGCCAGCGTGGCCTTGCCGTCGAGGATCCTGGCGGTCACGAGGCCTCATGGTGTCACAGGGGACCGTGCCTCAGGTTGACGACCACGGCAGGCGCGACGGCCAGGAAATGGCATCATGTGCGCGCCGGTGCACAGCCGGCACGACAGCTGACCCAGGGGAACGGATGCGGGAGGACGCGCATGCTGACGAGTCGCCTCAGGTGACGCGAAACGGCCTCAGCCGGCGTGAGGTTCTCGGCGGGGCCGCCTCCGCCTTGGCCCTGGCCGCATGCTCCAGCCCCGGTTACGCCGACCCGGTGGCCCAGATGGATGCATCAGCACCCGCCCGCGCCGGTATGCGTGCGACGACGCCGAGCGGCACGCCGGCCGCCACCACGACGACCGTTGCCGCACCCACGCCGACCCCTACCCGACCGGAGCTGCCCCGAGGCGGCCGAACCGTGTTTCCCACGTACCGGCTGGCCGGCTTCTGCGGGCATCCCGGCTCACCCGCCCTCGGCAAGCTCGGCATCGGTGACCTCGATGCCCGGGTCGCCGACATCGAGCGCGTCGCCGGCTCATATGCCCGTGATCGTGCCGCGCTGCCGGTGCTCGAGCTCATCGCGACCATGGTTCAGTCGAAGCCGGGCCAGGACGGTCTTTACCGGCTGCGCACCGAGTCCTCCGTCATCGACCAGCACCTCGACGCGGCCCGCCGGCATCGCGCATACCTCCTGCTCAACATCCAGCCGGGACGTGCCTCCTTCCTCGACGAGGTTCACGCGTACGAGCAGTGGCTGACGCAGCCGGATGTCGGCGTCGCCCTCGACCCGGAGTGGGCAGTCGGGCCGGGACAGGTGCCCGGGCGGGTGTTCGGCCGTGTCGACACCTCGATGCTCAACGCCGTAGGCGAGTACGTCGCCGGTGTGGTCTCCTCCCACGACCTGCCTGAGAAGGTCGTCGTCTACCACCAGCTCACTCCGTCCATCGTCCGGCGCGAGCAGGATCTCCGGGCCTTCCGGGGCGTCGCCTGGGTCAAGTCAGTCGACGGAATCGGCGCGAAGGCGGACAAGGTCGCAACGTGGAACCGAATCCTCGCGACGACTCCGAGGCCGCTGGTCCACGTTGGCTTCAAGCTGTTCTACGACGAGGACTCGAAACAGGGGCAGCTCATGACCCCCGACGAGGTTCTGGCTCTCACCCCACAGCCTGAGTACGTCATGTACGAGTGAGAGGCGTGCGGCCTCGCACCGTGGCGACGCTCGCGAGGGCCGCAGCGACGAAGGTCAGCACGAGGCCCAGGAGCACCACAGGGGTGACCGAGGACCGCGTGGACGGGTTCAGGAGGTCCAGCAGCGCAGCGACCGACAGCTGCCCCACGAGCATGAGGAGCAGCTGCAGCAGCACCCCGAGGTAGCGCACGCCCACAGCGCCTGCTGCGATCACGACGATGCCGAGCAGTCCGCCCCACCACGCCCACCAGGGGGCCGCCACACTGCGCGGCATCCCGAACTGTCCGATCAGCCCCTCTGGGACGGCCAGGACGAGGAGGATCACCGTCCCGAGCGTGAAGTTCAGCCAGGCCGTCGTGAACGCGTTCCCGGACGCCACGCCCACGCGACCGTTGATCCCCGCCTGGACCGCCAGCGATATCCCCGCGAGGACGCTGAGCACCACCGGCAGGACCACCGCCGCGTCGGTCGTGGAGACGCGCCCCTCGACGGCGACGAGCACCCCGACGACGGCCAGGACGGAGGCCACCGCCCGTCCGGCAGCGACCGGGAGCCGTCCCGCCGGCCCGATCCCGAACCGGTCCACCCCCATGCCGCTCGCCGTCTGTCCTCCGACTACCGCGACCGTCCACAGAGCCACGCCGGCCAGCGGCACCGCATACGACTGACAGAGGACGAACAAGCCGCCCATGAACCCGCCCACGCACTGGTACCAGCGAATTCCACCGTCTGACAAGGAAACTCGCAGCTGACGCAGTCCGGACCGCATCCGAGCGGACACGAGCAGCGCCACACTCAGGACCACCGTGCCGGAGAGGAAGCTCCACAGCGCGGCATCCAGACCGTGGCCGAAGACGGTGGCCAGCTCGCCGTTCATGCGTGACTGGATCGACAGGAACGCCCCGGCGACGAAGGCCAGCACGGCCCACAGCAGCCGGGACGTCACGTCAGTGTGCGAAGTGCCGGGTGCCGGTGAAGTACAACGTCGCTCCGGCCCGCGCCGCCGCCTGGACGACGACGTCGTCGCGGATCGAGCCGCCCGGCGCGACGACCGCCCGGACGCCGGCGTCGAGGAGGATCTGCAACCCGTCCGGGAAGGGGAAGAACGCGTCCGACGCGGCGACCGAGCCCGTGGCGCGCTCCGGCCCGGCCCGAGCCACGGCCAGGCGGCACGAGTCGACGCGGTTGACCTGTCCCATGCCGACGCCCACCGACGCGCCGTCCTTGGCCAGCAGAATGGCGTTGGACTTCACCGCCCGGACCGCCCGCCAGGCGAAGGACAGATCGGTGAGGGTCGCGTCGTCAGCGGGGTCGCCCGAGACCAGCCGCCAGTATGCGGGCTCGTCACCGCCGGTGGGTTCGCCGCCGTCCGGAGGCCTCACCACCGCGTCGAGCCGGTCGACCGCCTGGACGAGGATCCCGCCGCTGATCGGGCGCACCTCGATCGGGTCGCGAAACCGCGCCATGCCCGCGGGGAGCCGCAACACGCGAAGGTTCTTGCGTTCTCGGAGGAGCGAGAGCGCGTCGTCGTCGAAGGCCGGTGCCACGATGACCTCGGTGAAGACGCCCTTGGTGCGCTCGGCCAGGTCAACCGTGACGGCCTGGTTCGTCGCGATGATGCCGCCGTACGCCGACTGTGGGTCACACGCGTGGGCCTTGTCGTACGCCTCGACGACGGTCGCGCCGACGGCGATCCCGCACGGGTTGGCGTGCTTGACGATCGCCACCGTGGGCTGGTCGCCGTGGTCGTGGGCGGCGCGGACCGCCGCGTCGGCGTCGACGTAGTTGTTGTAGGACATCCCCTTGCCGTGCAGCTGCTCGGCGTGTGCGATGCCGGGCCGCCAGTGGCGGTAGAGCGCGGCGGCCTGGTGCGGGTTCTCGCCGTACCGGAGCGGCGCGGCCCGGTCCCAGGTGGCTCCGGTCCAAGCCGGGAACCCGGTGCCGTCAGTGGTGTCCGCCACGACGGTGCCCATCCAGTTGGCGACGGCGTTGTCGTAGGTCGCCGTGTGGACGAACGCCTCGGCCGCCAGCCGCTGCCGCTCGACGAGCGTGAAGCCGCCGTCGCCAAGGGCTTTCACGAGCCGCGGGTATGCGTCGGGGCTGGTGACCACCGCGACGCTCGCGTGGTTCTTCGCGGCAGCGCGGACCATCGCCGGGCCGCCGATGTCGATCTGCTCGATGCACTCGTCCGGCGGGGCACCGGAGGCGACGGTGTCGCGGAACGGGTACAGGTTCGACACGACCAGGTCGAACGGCTCGACGCCGAGATCGGCCAGCTGGCGCACGTGGTCGGGGTTGTCGGTGTCAGCCAGGATGCCGGCGTGCACATTCGGGTGCAGCGTCTTCACGCGTCCGTCCAGGCACTCCGGGAAGCCGGTGAGCTCCTCCACCGCGGTGACCGGAATGCCCTGTGCGGCAATGGTTTTGGCGGTTGAGCCGGTCGATACGATTGCCACGCCGGCCTGATGCAGCGCGTCGGCCAGCTCGGGCAGGCCGGACTTGTCGTACACCGAGACCAGTGCTCGCCGGATCGGGCGTCGCCCCTCGGCGGTGTCAGCAGCACTCACGGGATGGTGACCTTCCGATCGCTGACGGTGAACCCCTCGCGGACCATGCGTCCGACGAGGTCGACGAGCTGCGGCCGCTCCGCCTGCTTGATCCGCTCGGTCAGGGTCTCGACGGTGTCGCCGTCGTGGACCGTGACGGCGACCTGACCGACGATGGCGCCGGTGTCGACGCCGTCGTCGACGACGAAGAGAGTGGCGCCGGTGACCTTCACCCCGTAGGCCAGTGCGTCCCGCGGTCCGTGGACCCCGGGAAAGGAGGGCAGCAACGCGTTGTGGCTGTTGACGTACCGTCCGGCGAACCGGGCGAGGAACGCCGGTCCGACGAGCTTCAGGAAGCCGGCGGAGACCACGAGCCTCGGCTGGTATGCGGCGACGGCGTCGGTCAGCGCGGCGTCCCAGGACGGCCGGTCCGGAAAGTCGGACACGCGGCGGACGAAGGTCGGCACACCGGCCCGCTCCGCGCGGGCGAGCCCCTCGATCCCCTCGCGGTCGGCGCCGACCGCGGCGACCCGGACGCCGTAGGCGGGGTCGGCCGACGCGTCGAGGAGGGCTTGCAGGAGGGTGCCGGACCCGGAGACGAGGACGACCACGGAGCCGGCGTCGGGTGCGGCGCGCTCCGGAAAGGGTGCCGTCACGGTGCTCAACCCTACCGACGGCGGCGAGATAGCCTGCGGTCGCCACCAGGCGGCCGAAACCCGGGGAGCCGGCCCGTCGTTGACATCGACAGACAGCGGACAGGCATCGGCAGGCATCGGGCACGAGAGGCCGCGTGCCGACCGACCTCCCACGGAAGCGGAGACGGAATGGCGGGACAGCTGGGCCAGCAGGTCAGCCGGGATGAGCTGCGGGCGCGCGGCCGTTACTCGCTGACCGTCGCTGCCCTCTTCGTCCTCATCCTGCTCGGGGCCGGGCTACCGCTTCCGCGGCGGGCGATCGTCGTCGTGCCGATCGTCGTCGCGATCGTCGTGTCGATCCGGGAGATGCGCCGGCTGTCGCGGGCCTCGGCGGGGGCGTTCACGCGGTTCGGGCCAGCGGTGGCGCTGGGGCTGTCGGCGATGCTGCTGCTCGGGGCGGTGACCCAGGCGGTCTTCTACGTGCCACAGAAGCAGTTCGAGGACTGCATGCAGGGAGCCAACACCAGCGCGGCCCAGACCGTCTGCAGCCAGGAGCGGCAGCGCTCGATCCTCGGCTCACTGACCGAGTTCTGAGCGCGAACACCCGGTCAGGGGGTGACGGCGTCGACCTGGGCCACCAGGTGTTCCGCGATCTCCAGCGACGCGGTGGCCCCCGGAGAGGGCGCGTTGAGGACGTGCACCTGCCGCGGTGCGGTCTGGATGAGGAAGTCGTCGACGAGTGAGCCGTCCCGGCGCAGCGCCTGAGCGCGCACGCCGGCCGGCGCTGGGACCAGATCGCGGGCCTCGATCCCGGGGACCAGCCGCGACACGCTTCGGGCGAAGGCGCTCCGGGACAGGGACCGCACCACCTCTCGGGCTCCCGGTGCGGCGTGCCTGGCTCCGAGCCGCCACAGTCCGGGCCAGGAGAGGGAGTCGCGCAGCTCGGCCAGGTCGACGTCCCGCCAGGTGTATCCCTCGCGACGCAGGGCGAGGACGGCGTTCGGACCGGCGTGTACGCCGCCCCTGATCATCCGAGTCAGGTGGACGCCGAGGAACGGGAACCGAGGGTCCGGCACCGGGTAGACCAGCCCGCGAACGAGGTGCTGCCGGTGCTCGGCCAGCTCGAAGTACTCGCCGCGGAACGGCACGATGCGCGCCTCCGGCACGATGCCGCAGGCCCGGGCGACGACGTCGGCCTGGAGGCCGGCGCAGACGACCAGAGCGTCGGTCTCCACCGGCTCGGTCGAGTCGGTCGTGCGCACCCGCAGGACGCCCCGGGCGCCGTCCTCGACCCCCGCGAAACCGGTCCCCACGCATACCAGCCCACCGCCGGCCACGACGTCGTCCGCGAACGCCCGACTCACCAGCGTGTAGTCGACGATGCCGGTGGTCTCGACGTGCAGCGCCTCGACGCAGGTGACGTAGGGCTCGTAGGCGCGGGCCTCCTCCGCCGACACCAGCCGGGCCGGGACCCCGTTGGCCGCGGCTCGGTCGGCGAGCTTGCGCAGGCCCGGGACCTCGTCCGGCGTCGTGGCCACGACGAGCTTGCCGGTGGTCTCGACGGGAATGCCTCGCTCACGGGCGAACGCTGTCATCGACGCCGCGCCTCGCACCGCCATGGTCGCCTTGAGGCTGCCGGGCGGGTAGTAGATCCCCGAGTGGATCACCCCCGAGTTGCGCCCCGTCTGGTGGGTGGCGAGCGCGAACTCCTTCTCCAGGACGGTCACGTCGTCCCCGCGTCGGGCTAAGGCCCGGGCGGTCGCGAGCCCGACGATGCCACCGCCGACGACGACGACCCTCACCGGCGGTAGCCCTCGGGCCGTCCCGAGATGGTCAGCGGTGCGGTCGAAGCCGCAGCAGCAGCTGCCGCACCAGCACCGAGGCTGCCGCACCGGCCACGAGCTCCGCCAGCAGGAGAACGCCGAACGCCCACGGCCGGGTGCCGACGGCGCTGAGCCGGTCCACGCCGGCCGCCCCCGAGCCGCGCGCCGCGAGCACGGTCAGACAGACGGCCGAGGTCGCGGCGGCGGTGGTCGCCGTGGCGAACTTGGTCCGCCAGCTCGACAGTCGGGCCACACTGCGGCACGCGAGCCACCCTATGCCGCTTCCCGCGAGCACCGGGACCGCTAGCAGCAGAAGCAGCCACGGGGACCAGGTCCCGTCTGAGGGCAACGCTCCGAGCACCGGGATCATGGGCATCAGACCCGGGTGGGCGCCGGCCAGGGTGATCGCCCCGCCGTCGGCGATCTGGAGCCCGGGACCGGAGAGCCAGGCCAGACCCCAGACGGCGAGGTTCGGCAGCACGAGTACCTGGCCGGCGGTGAGGACGATCCCGCCGGCGAGGCCGGCGTCGACCGCGGCGTGCAGCCCGGAGACCGTTGACCAGCGCGCCACCAGCATGACCGCCACGAGGACAGCGCCCACGAGGAGGAGCAGTCCGGCGCCGTAGACCCCCGAGCGGACCCCTCGCGCAAGCCACCGGGGCAGCCGGTCGAGCCAGTCCCCGACGATCCCCGCCTCCTTTTCGGCGAGATGCCGGCGCAGCACCACCCACGCCAGGGCCAGCACGGGGACCACCAGCGCGACCACCACACCACGGAGTCCCGGGCGGGCCGGTCCCGCAAGGGTGAGCGACCAGGCGATCAGCCCGGCCGCCGCATACCCGAGGACGAACCCGGGCGCGACGTGGCGGATCAGTCGCCGCCGCCAGGTGGTGCCCGGCGCGGCCCGCTCGGTGCGGTCCAACACCCGCCGCGCGCTTCGGACGGTGACCAGGAGCGCCAGCAACCCGACGCCGAGAGGCGCCAGGGTCAGCGACACGTCGGCGACCCGGACCGGCGCCCCATGGCCGAGGAACCAGCCCGCACTCGCGATGCCGAGGGCGTCGCCCCACCCGACCGTCGTCTGTGCCGTGACCACCCACCCGACGAGAGCCGGCAACGCCAGCACCAGCCAGGAACCCGTGGCGGCCAGCGCGCCGGCGGTGGGGGCATGCCACCACCCGAGCGCCGGCACGTCGGACAGTGACTCGTGAGGATCCGCGCGAGCGCGGGTGCGGCGAGCGTCGAGGAGCGTCATGACCGGACCATCGTCGCTGCTCCCCGCGCTCGAGCGAGGAGGGCGCGCCGTCGCGCGGTCAGTTGGTCGTGAGGTGCCCCAGATGCCTCAGACGGTGGCGCGGTCGAGGCTCTCCATGACCTCGCGCATCAACGCGGCGGTCTCTGACGGGGTCTTGCCGACCTTGACACCGGCGGCCTCGAGGGCCTCCTTCTTGGCCGCGGCGGTCCCTGACGATCCCGAGACGATGGCCCCCGCGTGGCCCATCGTCTTGCCCTCCGGCGCGGTGAACCCGGCGACGTACCCGACCACCGGCTTCGTGACGTTCTCCTTGACGTATGCGGCGGCGCGCTCCTCGGCGTCGCCGCCGATCTCGCCGATCATGACGATCGCGTCGGTGTCGGGGTCGTTCTGGAACGCCTCGAGGCAGTCGATGTGAGTGGTGCCGATGATCGGGTCGCCGCCGATCCCCACGGCGGAGGAGAACCCGTGGTCACGCAGCTCGTACATCATCTGATACGTCAGCGTCCCGGACTTGCTGACCAGGCCGATGCGCCCCGGGCCGGCGATGTCGGCCGGGATGATGCCGGCGTTCGACTGGCCGGGGCTGATCAGCCCGGGGCAGTTCGGGCCGATGATCCGGGTGGTGCCCTGCGTCTGTGAGTACGCGAAAAACTCCGCGGTGTCCTTGACGGGGATGCCCTCGGTGATGACGACGACCAGAGGCATGCCCGCGTCGACCGCCTCGACCACCGCCGCCTTGGCGAAGGCCGGCGGGACGAAGACCACCGAGACGTCGGCGCCGGTCTCGGACATCGCCTCGGCGACGGTGCCGAAGACCGGCACGGTCACCCCGTCCGGAAAGTCGACCGTCTGGCCGGCCTTACGAGGATTGACCCCGCCGACGATCGCCGTGCCCGACGCCAGCATCCGGGTCGTGTGCTTCATGCCCTCGGACCCGGTCATGCCCTGGACGATGATTTTGGAGTCCTGGTCGAGGAAGATCGACATGGTCTGTTGTCTCCGTGTCCTTTCGGGTCCTACTTGGCGGCCGCGAGCTCGGCGGCCTTGCGGGCCGCGCCGTCCATGGTGCCCTCGATGCTGACGAGGGGGTGGTTCCGTTCGGCGAGGATGCGCCGGCCCTCGTCGACGTTGTTGCCGTCGAGGCGGACGACGAGCGGCTTGGTCGCCTCGTCGCCGAGCTTGTCGAGCGCGCCCACGATGCCGTTGGCCACCGCGTCACAGGCGGTGATGCCGCCGAAGACGTTGACGAAGACCGCCTTGACCTGCGGGTCGCCGAGGATGATGTGCAACCCGTTGGCCATGACCTCGGCCGAGGCACCGCCGCCGATGTCCAGGAAGTTCGCGGGCTTGGGCGGAGTGTCGAGGCCGCGGTCCCTTGCGACGTCCTCGCCGGCATACGCGACGACGTCGAGGGTCGACATGACCAGCCCCGCTCCGTTGCCGATGATGCCGACGTCCCCGTCGAGCTTGACGTAGTTGAGGTCCATCTTCTTCGCCTCGGCCTCGAGCGGGTCGGCGCTCCGCGCGTCCTCCAGCTCGGCGTGGTCCGGGTGACGGAAGTCGGCGTTGGCGTCGAGGGTGACCTTGCCGTCGAGGGCGATGATCTGGCCATCCGCGGTCTTGACCAGCGGGTTGACCTCGACCAGGGTCGCGTCCTCCTCGCGGTAGACGTCCCACAGGGTGGTGAGGATCGGGGCGATGGCGGCCTGGTCCGCCTGGTCGAACCCTGCTGTCTCGACGATCTCCCGGGCCTTGGCGTCGTCGATGCCGACGTTGGGGTCGACCGGAACGCGGGCCAGGGCCTCCGGGCGCTCCACGGCGAGCTGCTCGATCTCCATGCCGCCCTCCTTGGAGCACATGGCGAGGTAGGAGCGGTTCGCGCGGTCGAGCAGGAGCGAGAAGTAGTACTCCTCGGCGATGTTGGCGCCCTGCGCCACCATGACGCGGTGGACGGTGTGGCCCTTGATGTCCATGCCGAGGATCTGCTCGCCGGCGGCCTCCGCGTCGTCGGCGCTCTTGGCCACCTTGACGCCGCCGGCCTTGCCGCGGCCACCGGTCTTCACCTGGGCCTTGACCACGACGACCCCGCCGCTCCTGGGGCCGATCTCCTCGGCCGCCGCCCGGACCGCGTCCGGGGTGTCGGCGACGACCCCGGCCAGCACGGGCACCCCGTGCGCCTCGAACATGTCCCGCGCCTGGTACTCGAAGAGGTCCACGCCAGCCGTCCCATCGTCGGAATGCCCATCGTGCAGCGATCGTGCGTGGCGAGCCTAGCGGCCGGGTCCGCGGTGGCCGACACCACGAGAGGGCGGGTGCGACCGAGGTCACCCGCGGTCTCACCCGGAAGCTCGTATGCGGGTCATCCGACAGTGATCGGCTGGCCGGCGGGGACCAGGAGGACCCAGACCGGCCCCGAGGCCATCGGGATCGGCTGCCCGTTCGCGTGGAAGCTCGTCGCCGAGACGGCGTCGGGGCGGGACCACTGGCCGCGCCAGGCCAGGCCGTCGCGGAGCACCGTGACCGGGCCGGAGCCGACCAGGTCGACGACGGGCGTCTGGGTGCCGTTGACGTCGCGGTTCTCGCTCAGGTGGGTGGGCACCTCCTGGACCACGACGGTCGCGGCACCGAGCTGCGGGCCGCCGGCCACCCGGTCGGGCCGGCCGTCGGTGGCGAGCAGGTACCGGCCGCTGGGGCCGTCCCAGGTGAAGGCCACTTGAGCGGCCGGCCAGGCGGTGGTGACCGAGGACCCCGGGGCCCCGCCGGGTGCGGCCGGACCGAAACGGAACCCGGGGTCGCCGGTGGCGGGGCCGACAGCCGCGCGGGCCAGCAGCGCCTGCGTGTCACCGACGACGTTGTACGGCGCCCGGCGGTCACCGGCGCGCCGGTAGCCCTGGGTGGACGCGTCGTAGGGGATCGACGCGAGCTCGGCTCGGTCGATCAGCCCGCGGGTGAACGCCGACCCGCCGGAGTAGGCGAGCGCCACCCGGCCCCAATTGGCCAGGAGCGTGACGTCGGACTCCCGGGCGCTGCGGATCGGCCCGACCTCGCCCGGCAAGTCGCCGGCGCCGGTCGAGAAGACCGCCAGGATCCGGGTCAGCCCGCCCTCGACCGGTTCCACGTAGACGACGGCGGCCTTGTCGATCCCGATCCGGGGCCGGGACCCGGCGGTGTTGTCGATCTTGACCGCGAGGACGGTACCGCCGGGCAGCCCGGAAAGGGCCGCGGTCCTGGTGGCCGTGCTGCTCGACCGAGCGGCCGAGGGCGCCGCCGAGGCATCGGTCGAGGCCGACGCGCCGGTTGTGGCGGGCGTCGCCGACGGAGCGGGTGAAGCGCAGGCGGCCAGTCCCAGTGCGACCGCCACCGACACCACGCCCGAGAGGCCAAGTTTGGTCGTTGCGACGGCTCCCGAACGACCCAAGTTGGCCTCTCGGCAGGCACCTAACGGCCACCAGACACCCCGGCGGGTGGCCTCTTGCGGACACGGCAACCCGCGGTCAGTTCGCCCCGACACGGTCCGCGAGCCTAGGTCATCTGGTTGGCTGGCCTTATCGGCCATACGGCGTCAGGGCCGTGGCTGACAACCTGGTTGTGGGGCCGCAGCCCCTTGGCGGCCCCACAACCTTCCGGTCGCCGACGGCGCGGTCTTGCCGGTGCTTTCGCTCCCGGCCCACCCCGGAGAACCGTGGTGCCCGGACCGCGCCCGCTGCGGGAAAAGCGGGGATCCGACCCTGTCCGCCATCGACTCGGACCATTGCGGCATGGGGGGTTGTCGCTCTGCTCCGTACG
>DATLQE010000076.1:0-5869 GCA_035535335.1 Lapillicoccus sp.
GGATCGACCTCGGAGAAGTGCGGTATGCGTGAGGCCAGGCAGGGCGCGGCCGGCTTGTCGGCGTTGGGGAGGCCGAGCTCGCGAGCCAGTGCCCGCACGTCGGCCTTGGTCAGCCCGAGGTCGGCCAGCGGGCGGAGCACCGCATGCTCGGCAGCAGCGCGACCGCCCGGGCGGTCGGGTCGAACCGCGTCGTCCGCGTTCTCGCCGTAGGCAACCGCGTCCAGTCGCAACCGGTCGACGACCTCGTCGGAGATCCTGGTGAACAGCTCGTCCTTGCAGTGGTAGCAGCGGTCCGGACCGTTCACCCGGTACGCGGCCACATCACCCTCGTGCGTCGCGACCTCCACCACCGGCACGCCCAGGACCGCGGCGACCTGATGGGCCGCCTCCCGCTCGTCGCGGGCCAGGCTGGGCGAGACGCCGAGCACCGCCACCACGTTCGCGGGACCCAGCACCCGTGAGGCCAACCCCAGCAACACCGACGAGTCGACGCCACCGGAGAACGCCACACCGAGCCGGTCGACGTCCGCCAGCACGCCGGCGAGTCGCGGCAGTGTCGTCCCGAGCGTCACGAGCGGGTCTCCCGCGACGTCGGGCGCTCGTCGATGCTGTCCACCCTGGCAGTCTCCCTCCACCGCCGCGGCGGCCACAGAGCACAAGACAACAAATGGCAACTCATTGTTGCCCCGTGCGGCCGCGCGGAACCATCCGGTAGCGCCCCTGCAGATGGCCGGATGTCATCTGTCACACAGGGCCTTGCTTAAAGGAGAGCAGACCATGGTTCACACGACGATGCGCTCGGTCGCGGCCCTCGGGAGCGTCGGCCTCGTGGCCGTCGCACTGGCCGCCTGCAGCAGCAGCAGCGGGGGCAGCAGCTCCGGAGGCGACACGAACGCCGGCGCTGGGAAGACGTTGAACGTCTACATCGCCAACAACGCGCAGTACCCGACCGAGCAGAAGGCCTGGTTCGAGTCGACGTCGGCGAAGTTCAAGGCCCAGACCGGCGCCACCGTCGCGTTCGAGACGTTCGCCTCGGCGAACGACGAGCTGACGAAGATCCAGACCTCGGTGGTCTCGGGGCAGGGACCCGACGTCTACAGCCTCGGCACCACCTTCACCCCGACGGCTTACGGGACGGGGGCCTTCGTGAAGCTCACCGACAAGGAGTGGACGGCCCTCGGCGGCAAGGACAAGTTCGTGCCGGCGACGCTGGGCATCTCGGGCCCGGACGCGAACAACCTGGTCGGGATCCCCTTCAACAGCCGGCCGTTCGTCATGGCTTACAACAAGGACCTGCTCAAGGCGGCCGGAATCGAAAAGCCGGCCACCACGTGGGACGAGCTGGCCCAGCAGGCCAAGAAGCTCACCACCGGTGGCACCTATGGCCTCGCCATCGCCTACAAGGACAACTTCGACCCGTGGAAATTCGCCTGGGGCATGTCGATCCAGGCCGGTAACCCCCTCATCGACGGCAAGACCGCCAAGCTCGACGACCCGACGACGAAGAAGGCGTACGACACCTACTTCGGCTGGCTCACCAAGGACAAGGTCGTCGACCCGGCATCCATCGGCTGGTCGAACGCCCAGGCGCTCGCGGCGTTCTCGCAGGGCAAGGCAGCGTACTTCCCGATGACCACCTACACATCCGCGCCGACGCTGGACAAGAGCGAGATCAAGGACAAGTACGCGTATGCGTTGATGCCGACGGTGCCGCCGGGCGCGACCTCGCTCCCCTCGGGCGGCAAGGAAGCGGCCAGCATCCTGTCCGGGGACAACGTCGTCGTGGCGGACTACAGCCAGAACAAGGACCTGGCCTTCCAGTTCGTCAAGCTGATCACCGACCCGGCCGTGCAGGACGAGTTCTTCAAGATCTTCGGCAACCTTCCGGTCAACGCCCAGTCGGCGGCGGCCCTGAAGTCCGACCCCAAGCTCGCCGTGTTCACGGAAGCGTCGGCCAAGTCCATCGCCACCCCGTTCACCGGCGCCTGGGGCGACACCCAGCTGGCGCTGACCAACGTCGTCGTCCAGTCGATCCCCGACCTGTCCAAGGGCTCGGTCTCGGACGCTGACCTCAGCGCTCGCTTGGCCACCGCCCAGAAGGCGGCCCAGTCGGCCGTCGACCGGGCCAAGTAGGAAGTAGGACGCCATGAGCAGCGCCAGGGCCTCCGAGGCCGGCCAGGGGGTGGCGGCTCCAGCCGCCACCCCCGGCCCGGCCGGGCAACGGCCGGCACCCAAATCAGTTCGGCCGCTGTCCAAGCGGCAGCGCCCGCTGTGGATGCTGATCCCGGGCGGGGTGCTGATGACGCTGATCATCGTCATCCCGTTCCTGATCGGCGCCTGGATCTCGCTGACCGACCTCGACCAGTACACCCTCCGTCGGTGGCTCAGCGCCCCGTTCGTCGGCCTGGCGAACTACGTCGAGTCGCTCAGCGCCGGCCTGCCCGCCGCGATCTGGATCAGCATCTCGTTCGCGGTGATCAGCACCATCGTGACCGTCCCGATCGGGGTGGCCGCCGCGATCGTCACGCAGAACAAGTACCGCGGCCGGGCGCTGGTCCGCGCCATCTTCCTCATCCCGTACGTCCTGCCGTCGTTCGTCGTCGCGACGGTCTGGCGGACCATGCTCCAGCCCGACGGCATCGTCAACATCCTGCTGAACAAGGTGGGCATCGGCGACCAGCTCTGGCTGAGCGGCCCGACCTCCTACTGGACGCTGATCCTCGTCGAGATCTGGGCGGCCTGGCCGTTCATCTACCTCTTGGCCCTGTCCGGGTTGCAGTCGGTCGACGGCGAGGTGCACGAGGCCTCGGCCCTGGACGGCGTGAGCTGGTGGCCGAAGCTGCGCTACATCGTGCTCCCCTACCTCAGAGGCCCGCTGGCGCTCGCGTTCCTGTTGGCCACCCTCAACCACATCAACAACTTCACGTTGCCGTTCGTCCTCTTCGGCGCTCCCGCCCCGGAGGCCGTGAACGTGATGCCGATGCTCGTGTACGTCACGAGCTTCCAGAGCCTGCGGTTCGGCCTGTCCGCCGCCATGGCCATCGTCTCGCTGATCATCATCGCCATCCCCCTGTTCGTCTACCTGCGGGCAGTCCGGCTCGATGTCCACGATGAGGGAGGAAAGTGATGAGCACAGCCACTGCGACGGCCGCCGCCGCCGCGCGACGCCCGGTCAAGGGACGAGCGGGGTCCGAGGAGGCTCACCGGCTCATGCCGACGCCCCTGCTGGCCGTCCTGACCACGATCCTGTGCCTGCTGGTCCTCATCCCGGTCGCGTACATCGTGCTGGCCTCCCTCAACACCGACGCCGGGGTCGCGTCCGGTGAGTTTTGGCCGAGCAGCTTCTCGGGCGAGTCCTACACGTTGATCTGGTCCACGGTCGGGCTGAGCAAGGCGCTGGTCAACAGCCTCATCGTCGCCGGCGCGGTCGCGGTCGCGTCCGCCCTGCTGGCGGTCCCGACCGCCTATGTCCTGGTCCGCTACGCGTTCTCCGGCCGGGTGACCATCCTGCGGGGCCTGCTGGGGTTCCAGAGCATCCCGGGCACCCTGATGCTGCTGCCGGTGTTCGTGCTCTTCTCCTCGGCCGGGAACTACCTCGGCGTGAACATCATCGGCACCCTGTGGGGCTTGTTCATCGCCTACCTGACCTTCGCCATGCCGTTCTCGACATGGGTCATGGTCACCTACCTGCGTGGGCTGCCCCGGGAGCTCGAGGAGGCGGCCCGCATCGACGGCGCGTCCAACGTGCAGATCCTCGCGCGCATCATCTTCCCGCTGAGCGGGCCGGCGATCGTCGTGTCCGGGATCTTCGCCTTTCTGCTCGGCTGGAACGACGTCCTGTTCGCGTCCGTGATGACCCGGCCCGACACGCATACCGCCGCCGTCGCCCTGCAGACCTTCGGCGCCAGCATGGAAGGAGGGGCGATCCCCGTCTACTCCCAGATGATGGCCGCGGCCCTAGTCTGTGCGGCGCCCGTCGTCATCCTCTACTTCGTCTTCCAGCGCTACCTGGTCGGCGGACTCACCGCAGGGAGCGTGAAGTAGCCGATGTGGACCCTGTCCGGATTCATCGACGAGATCTCGCCCGACTTCGAGACCCAGTGCTCGGTCGCGGCGGGCCTCGGCCTCACGTACGTGGAGATCCGCAGCGCCTGGGGTGTCAACATCCTCGACCTCGACGACGACCAGCTCGCCACGGTGCAGGAGACCCTGAGCCGGCACGGCCTGAAGGTGTCCAGCATCGGTTCGCCGATCGGGAAGATCGGCATCGAGGAGGACTTCGCTCCGCACCTCGAACGGGCCCGCCACGCCGTCGACGTCGCGAAAACCCTTGGTGCGCCATATATCCGGCTCTTCTCGTTCTTCATCCGCTCCGGTGAGGACCCGAAGGACCACCGCGACGAGGTGCTCTCCCGGATGCGGGCGCTCGCCGACGTCGGCGAGGCCGCCGGAGTGATCCTCGTGCACGAGAACGAGAAGGACATCTACGGCGACACCCCGGAACGCTGCCTCGACATCGTCGAGTCGGTCGGCTCGCCGAACCTGCGCGTCGCCTGGGACCCCGCGAACTTCGTCCAGGTCGGGGTCCGCCCCTTCACCGAGGGGTATGCGTCGCTGCGCCCCCACCTCGAGTACATGCAGATCAAGGACGCGCGCCGGGCCGACGGGACAGTGACGGTCGCCGGGGACGGGGACGGTCAGCTGGTCGAGACCATCCGAGCCCTGCGCGAGGACGGCTTCGACGGGTTCTTCTCACTGGAGCCGCACCTCGGAGACGTCCACGCGCTCGGCGGGTTCTCGGGCCCGGAGCTGTTCACCCGAGCTCACACCGCCTTTTCCGAACTGCTGAAGAACGAAGGAATCGAGTACACATGACCACCACCACACCCCGGTTCGCCCTCGTCGGCGCCGGGGTCATCGGGAAGCACCACGGCATGGTGATGAACCAGCTGGCCGACCGGCTCGAGCTGGTCGCCGTCGTCGACGTCGACCGGTCGCGCGCCGAGCAGCTCGCCGCCGAGCGCGGCGGCCGGGCCTACGCGTCACTGGCCGACGCGCTGGCCAACGAGGACGTCGACGTCGTCACCGTGGCCACCCCGACGGGTCTGCACGCCGTCGTCGCCATCGAGGCTCTCGAAGCCGGCAAGCACGTCGTCATCGAGAAGCCGGCCGAAGTGACCGTCGGGAAGACCGACGAGATCATCGAGGCGCAGGGCCGGGCCGGGACCCTCGTGTCGGTCATCTCGCAGCACCGGTTCGACCCGGCCACCGAGGTGTTGCTGGAGGCTATCGAGAAGGGTCGGCTCGGACGACTCACGTCGGGCGTCGCCGCCATCGACTGGTGGCGCTCCCAGGCGTACTACGACTCGGGCGACTGGCGGGGGACGTGGGAGCTGGACGGCGGCGGCGCGATGATGAACCAGGGCGTCCACACCGTCGACCTGCTCATCGCCGCGATGGGCCGACCCGTCGAGGTGTTCGCCTACGCCGGGGCCGTTGCGCACGAGCGGATCGAGACCGAGGACGTCGCCGCGGCCGTCGTGAAGTTCGAGAGTGGCGCTCTCGGGGTCATCCACGCGACGACCGCCGCATACCCGGGCCTGAGTGCCCGGGTGCACGTCCACGGCGACCGAGGCTCGGTCGTCCTCGACGACGACCAGCTGTCCTACGTGCACCTCGCCGACGACGAGGTGGACGACGACCTGGGCAACCAGGTGGACCGGTACGCCGAGACGCAGGCCCGCTCGGCGGCCGCCGGCCGCGACCCCGGCCAGCTGTCCGACGCCCACCGCCTTCAGTACCTCAACATCCTCGCCGCCCTCGAGGGCCGCGAGAAGCTGCGTGTCGACCTCGAGACGAACCGGCGTTC
>DATLQE010000077.1:0-6857 GCA_035535335.1 Lapillicoccus sp.
GTCACGGCAGACGGGGTCGATCACCCGCTCCGCCTCCTGGTGCCCGGTCACCACAACGTCCTCAACGCCACCGCGGCGTTCGCCGCGGCCACGGCGGGCCTGGGCCAGCCGGCCGAGCCGGTGCTCGCCGGTCTGGCGTCCTTCACCGGCACTCGCCGGCGGTTCGAGCCCAAGGGCCGCGCCGCCGGCGTGCAGGTCGTCGACGACTACGCGCACAACGCCGGCAAGGTCGCTGCCGTGGTCGCCACCGCCGGACAGCTCCTGCAGGACACCGGGCCGGGGCGCCTCGTCGTCGTCTTCCAGCCGCACCTCTACTCGCGGACGCGAGACTTCGCGCGCGAGCTGGGGGTCAGCCTCGCGGCGGCGGACGTCGTCGTTGTGATGGACGTGTATGCGGCGCGGGAGGACCCCCAGCCCGGGATCTCCGGCCGCCTGGTCGCCGAGGCCGTCCGGGCCGCCCGCTCCGACGCCGAGGTGCACTACGTGCCGTCCTGGGCGGCCGTTCCCGGTTTCGTCGCCGAGCTGCTGCGGCCGGGCGACCTGCTGGTCACGGTGGGAGCCGGCGACGTGACGATGATCGGGCCGGAAGTGCTCCTCCGGCTCGACCAGAGAGACCTGGGCCTGGACGTCCCCACCGGCAACGGGTCCACGGAGGGAGACCGGTGATGAGCGGTCGGGCGAGGTGGCTCACGGGGGCGGCACGGTCGGGACAGGTCGTCGACGATGCTCCGGGCGCGCGCGCTGCGCCGCGGCGGACCGCGCGGGGAAGTTCGTCCACGCGACGCAAGGCCCAGCCCCGTCGCGGCCGCGGCCGGCGCTCGGGGATGGACCGGTCGAGGGCTCGGTTCGAGCGGCGGGCGGCCGCGGTACGCCGGCGACCGCGGACCCTCCTCGCGGTCGTCGCGGCGGTGGTGCTGGTGGCGGGCGTGCTGGTCTGGCTGGTGGGCTTCAGCTCGGCGCTCCCCACGCGCACCGTGACCGTGACAGGCCTCGCCGACGCCGCCGAGCAGCAGGCCGTCGCCGAGGCCGCCGCCGTGCCGGTCGGCACGCCGCTGGCTCGGGTGGACACCGGCGGTGCCGCCGAGCGGGTGGCGCGGATCCCGACCATCGCGTCGGTGTCGGTGAACCGCTCCTGGCCAACCACTGTGGTCGTGTCCGTGCAGCGCAAGGTCCCGGTCCTCGGGGTCAAGAACCCTCAAGGTCAGCTCCAGGTGGTCGACGCCTCCGGGGTCCCGTTCGAGACGGTGACCGCGCTGCCGCCCGGCGTCGCGCAGGTGAACGCCGCCTCCGACGCGCCCGATCCCGCGGGGGTCCAGGCCGCCATCTCGGTCCTCCAGCTGCTGTCTCCGGAGCGCCGCGCCGAGGTCTCCGGCGTCACGGTGACGAGCGCCGACCTCGTCACCCTCCAGCTGGGCAAGGTCAGCGTCGTCTGGGGCGGCCTGGCGGACGGGCCGAAGAAGCTGGCCATCCTCGAGGTTCTCCTGAAGACCAACCCGGCGGTCGTCGACGTCAGCGCGCCCGACACGCCGATCACCCGCTGAGCGGGATCGCTGGTCCCATCAGTCGCATTGGCCCCGGCGGTCACCGAATCGCCGCAGGGCAGGCTGAATCTCCCGACAAGGTCGAGGACACGCCGCAGCGTTGTTTGATCGAGGTGAGGCGACGGCATACCGTCGGGCACCAAGCGAGACCCGAACAGTGATCTAACCATCAGGTAGACATTCAGGCTTCGCGACACACCGAGACGAACGCACCGAGACACCACCCCGAGACGACAACACTGACCGAACCCTGAGGAAGGCCCACGCTCGTGGCTGCAGACCCGCACAACTACCTGGCCGTCATCAAGGTCGTCGGCATCGGCGGCGGCGGCGTCAATGCCATCAACCGGATGATCGAGGTCGGCCTCAAAGGCGTCGAGTTCATCGCCATCAACACCGACGCCCAGGCGCTGCTGATGAGCGATGCCGACGTCAAGCTGGACGTGGGCCGCGAGCTCACCCGGGGGCTCGGCGCCGGCGCCGACCCCGAGGTGGGCAAGAAGGCCGCCGAGGACCACGCCGAGGAGATCGAGGAGGTCCTCAAGGGGGCCGACATGGTCTTCGTCACCGCCGGAGAGGGCGGCGGGACCGGCACCGGCGGGGCGCCCGTCGTCGCGCGGATCGCTCGCGGGCTGGGCGCCCTCACCATCGGTGTGGTCACCCGGCCGTTCACCTTCGAAGGCCGGCGCCGCGCCAACCAGGCGGAGTCGGGCATCGGCGGGCTGCGCGACGAGGTCGACACCCTCATCGTCATCCCTAACGACCGGCTGCTGTCGATCAGCGACCGCAACGTCTCGATGATGGACGCGTTCCGCAGCGCCGACCAGGTCCTGCTGTCCGGCGTCCAGGGCATCACCGACCTGATCACCACGCCGGGCCTCATCAACCTCGACTTCGCCGACGTCAAGTCGGTCATGCAGGGCGCCGGGTCGGCGCTCATGGGCATCGGCTCGTCGCGGGGCGAGGACCGCGCGGTCCAGGCCGCCGAGCTGGCCATCTCCTCGCCGCTGCTCGAAGCGAGCATCGACGGGGCTCACGGCGTCCTGTTGTCGATCTCCGGTGGCTCCGATCTCGGCCTCTTCGAGATCAACGAGGCGGCTCGACTGGTCCAGGAAGCCGCACACCCGGAGGCCAACATCATCTTCGGCGCGGTCATCGACGACGCCCTGGGCGATGAGGTGCGCGTCACGGTGATCGCGGCCGGGTTCGACGGCGGCGGTCCGACCAAGCGCAGCGAGGAGCGCAGCTTCACCGGCGTGCAGAGCCACCGCCCGGGGGTCAGCAACGGCGCCTCGACCAACGGTGCCTCGGCCCATGGTGCCTCGACCAACGGTGCCTCGACCAACGGCGCCCACCCGAGCCCCGCGTCCCCCCAGCCCGCGGTGCAGCCGGTCCGCCACGAACCCGAGCCCATGCCGGCGGCCGCGCCGGTGGGTTCCGGAGCCAGTGCTGCCGAGACCGGACCCCGACCGGCGATCCAGCCGGCGCAGCGGCCGCCGCACGCGGTGACCTTCGACGACGCGGACGACCTCGACGTGCCGGACTTCCTCAAGTAGCCGCGCGACGACGAAGCGCCGGGCCTATGTCGGGCCCGGCGCTTCGTCGTCGGTGAGGCGACTCTGCCCTTCGCGACCCGATCGGCTGGAACGAGTCCGGTTTGTCCCGGCAATGCGCCCGATTCCGGTCGTCGTTCCACTCCATCGGTCCGCCACGGCAGGCGTTTGGCAGGATGCCGGCGTGTTCTTCTGGACGTCCGACGTCGCGGCCGCACCCGGCCGGAAGGGAGTCCGGTTCGCGTTCACGTCGCGCCGTGCCGACGGCCGTGGCCCGGGGGTCGACGAGCTGGACCTCGGCGGTCGGTCGGCCGACCCGGCCGCCAGGAAGGCCGTGGCGGCCAACCGCACCGCCGTCGCGACCGCGTTCGGGCTGCCGCGGGAACGGCTTCTCTTCCTCAACCAGTGCCATGGCTCCGACGTCGTGGTCGCGGACGGGCCGTGGAACGGCGACGCACCGACCGCCGACGCCGTCGTCTCCACCCGCGACGACCTGGCGCTCGCGGCGCTGACCGCCGACTGCGTCCCCGTCCTGCTCGCCGACCCGGTCGCCGGAGTCGTGGCGGCGGTGCACGCCGGGCGGCCGGGGATGGTCTCCGGTGTCGTCTACCGGGCGGTCAGCGCCTTCACGGGCGCCGGTGCCACCCCGGACGACACCGTCGCGATCGTCGGTCCATCGGTGTGCGGACGGTGCTTCGAGGTTCCGGAGGGTATGCGGGCCGAGGCCGCCGCGGTGAGTGCGGCGAGCGCGACCGTGTCGTGGACCGGGACGCCGGCCATCGACGTGGCGGCCGGTGTCGTCGACCAGCTCACGGCTCTCGGCATCCGCGTGACCTGGGTTCCCGGCTGCACACGAGAGAGCCCAGACCTGTTCTCATACCGCCGGGACGGCACGACTCGGCGCTTCGCCGGTGTGGTCCGGCTGCTTTCGAAGACCGCCGCATGACGACCGGCGACGGCCGCCGCGACGAGATCGCCCACCGCCTCGACGACGTGCACGTCCGGATCGCCACGGCCTGCGCCGACGCCGGCCGCGACCCGAGCAGCGTCGAGCTGGTCGTCGTCACCAAGTTCTTTCCCGTCTCCGACGTCCGACTGCTCGCAGACCTCGGCGTCCGCGACGTCGCGGAGAACCGCGACCAGGAGGCTCGCGTGAAGCTCACCGACTCGCTGCTCGACGGAACCGGCCTGCGCCGCCACTTCATCGGACAGCTCCAGTCCAACAAGGTGGCGTCGGTTGTCTCGTACGCCGACGTCGTCCACACGGCGGATCGGGCCAAGGTCGTCACGGCGCTGGGCACCGCGGCCGACCGTCAGGGCCGTCGCCCCCGGGTCCTGGTCCAGGTGCGCCTGGACGATGCCCCGGGCCGCGGCGGCGCTGCGGTGGCGGACGTCCCGGCGCTCGCCGACCTGGTCGCGGGCGAGCCGGCGCTCCTGCTCGGCGGGGTGATGGCCGTCGCACCACTCGAAGGGGACGCCGAGGCGGCCTTCGCCCGGTTGTGGGAGGTGGCGACGGGCGTACAGGCGGACCATCCGGACGCCACGTGGGTCTCGGCGGGCATGAGCGAGGACCTCGAGGCGGCCATTCGGCACGGGGCGACACACCTGCGTGTCGGCAGTGCAATCCTCGGATCGCGTCCGCCGCTTCGCTAACGTCGCTGAGGACGACGCTTGACGCACGACTTCACGGCGCACGACTAAGGGAGTTCCAGATGGCTGGGGCGCTTCGCAAGACGATGGTGTACCTCGGGCTGGCTGAGGACGACGACCGTTATGACGATGACGACCGCCGCGACGACGTCGCCGACTACGACGACGACCGGCGCCGCGCTGCCGAGCGCTCGGAGCGCGCCGAGCGCTCTGGGTCCGAACGTCCCGAGACCGGAGCCGCCGTCACCCAGCTGCCGCGCCGTCCCGCGCCGGTGGCCCGTCTGGTCCGTGAACCGGAGGTGGGTCCGCTGAACCGGATCACGACGATCCACCCACGCACCTACAACGAGGCCAAGACGATCGGCGAGTCGTTCCGCGACGGCACTCCGGTCATCATGAACCTCTCCGACATGAGCGATGCGGACGCCAAGCGCCTCGTCGACTTCGCGGCCGGGCTCGTCTTCGGACTGCACGGCGCCATCGAGCGAGTCACGTCGAAGGTCTTCCTGCTTTCTCCGGCGCACGTGGAAGTCGCGACCGAAGAAGCAGAGGCGAGCCCGACCACCCGCGGGTTCTTCAACCAGTCTTAGCATCCTCCCGGGGGTTCGGCGCATACCGCTCGCAGCCGCCGACAGCCCCCGGACGCCGGTTCTACAGGAACCATCAGCGAGACTGGACGCATGCGCGCCTTCGGCACGGTGTTCTCGACCGTCGTCTTCCTGTTCTTCCTGACGCTCATCGGGCGGTTGGTGTTCGACTGGGTGCAGGTGCTGTCGCGGGACTGGCGACCCAAGGGAGCGGTGCTGGTGGTCGCCGAGTTGGTCTACACGGTGACCGATCCGCCGCTTCGGCTGCTTCGAAAGGTCATCCCCTCCATCAATCTCGGCGGCATGCGAATCGACATTGCGTTCCTCGTCCTCATGGTCATTACGTCGCTGCTGATGACCATCCGCTTCCCGTGAAAGCGCTTCGATACCCGAATTCGATCGATCGTCCGACCGTGGAGCCAAGGCCACCTGGGGTCAGTGAGGTTGGTCGTGTCGTTTCGGTTCGATAACGTTGCCCGGGAACGGACCTTCACCAGCCGGCCGCGGTCCAAGAACAAGGTGGTACCCCCATGGCTTTGACGCCCGAACAGATCCTCAACAAGCACTTCCAGACGACCCAGTTCCGGAAGGGCTATGACGAGCGTGACGTCGACGACTTCCTGGACGACGTCGTGGCTGAGATGCGGGCGTTGACGGCTCAGCGGGACGACTACAAGCACCAGTTCGAGGAGTGCCAGTCGCGCTCGGGACAGGGGGCGGAGCGGGGGTCAGTGGACCCGGCGGTCGTCGAGGAGCAGGAGCGGCGGCTCAACGAGGTCAAGAGCCGCCTGGCGGATGCCGAGGCCCGCGAGCGTGAGGTCGGGGAGCGGCTCTCCCGGGCCCAGGCCGAGGTCGCCGCGGCGGAAGCGCAGGTGAAGGACCGCCAAGGAGCCATCGACGCCTCCGTCCAGGAGCGGCTCGACGCCGCCGAGGGGCGGGCCCGCGCCGAGAGCGAGGAGAGGGCCAAGGCGCAGCAGCAGGTGGTCCAGCTGGAGAACCAGCTGCGCTCGGTGCAGGAGAGTGCGACCGAAGCGCAGGGCCGAGCGCAGCAGGCGGAGCAGTCGATCCAGGAGGCCCGCCGGCGGGCCGAGGACGCCGAGGCCCGTGCCGGCGAGGCCGAGCGCCGGGCGGCGGAGGCGGCCGAGGCGGCCGAGGCAGCCAAGGCGGCGGACGCGGCCAAGGCCGCGCAGGGCGAGGGCGTCTCCGACACCGGAGCCTTGCGGGCGGTGGCCGCTGGAGCGGCCGGCGGCACCAGCGCCGCGGCCCTCATCGAGCTGGCCCAGCGGGTGCACGACGAGCACGTCGGCCAGGGCGAGACGCGTCGTGACCAGCTGTTCGCCGAGGGTCAGGCCAAGCACGACGAGCTCATGGCCACGGCCCGCTCGGAGCACGACAAGCTGCTCTCGACGGCGCAGGCCGAGCACGACCGGCTGCTGGCCGAGGCCAAGAGCCGCCACGAGGAGCTCATCACCGAGGGTCGGGAGCGGTCCACGGGCATGGTCGCCGAGGCCCAGCAGAAGCGCGCC
>DATLQE010000078.1:0-2887 GCA_035535335.1 Lapillicoccus sp.
GGTGCCTTACAACTACATGGTGCCGGGCTACCGCAACGGCCGGGTCAACACCTTGCGGCTCTGGAGCGCCAAGGCCACCCGGGCCTTCAACCTCGAGGTGTTCAACGCCGGCGACTACGTGGAGGCGGTCCGGAACCAGACCTTCGCCGAGAAGATCTCGATGGTCCTCTACCCCGAGGACTCCACGCCGCAGGGCAAGGAGCTGCGGCTGCAGCAGCAGTACTTCTTCTCGGCCTGCTCGATCCGCGACTTCCTCGACCAGGTCCTGCCCAAGAACTTCGATCTGCGGCAGCTGCCCGACCGGGTCGTCTTCCAGCTCAACGACACCCATCCCGTCATCGCGGTGCCGGAGCTCATGCGGCTCCTCGTCGACGAGAAGGGGTTCGAGTGGGACGAGGCGTGGGCGATCACCCAGAAGTGCTTCGCGTACACGTGCCACACCCTGCTGCCCGAAGCGCTGGAGGTCTGGGCGGTGGAGCTGCTGGGGCGGCTGCTGCCCCGACACCTCGAGATCATCTTCCGGATCAACGACGAGTTCCTCGATGAGGTCCGCGAGGCCTACCCCGGCGACGAGGCCCGGTTGCGCCGGATGTCGATCGTCTCCGAAGGGGCCGTGAAGATGGCCTACCTGGCCACGGTCGCGGGGTCCAAGGTCAACGGCGTGGCCGAGCTGCACTCGCAGCTGCTGCGCGACAAGGTGCTTCCCGACTTCTCCGAGTACTGGCCCGACAAGTTCACCAACGTCACCAACGGGGTCACGCCGCGCCGCTTCATGCGGCTGGCCAACAAGAACCTCGCGGCGCTGATCACCGAGGCGATCGGGCCGGGCTGGATCACCGATCTCGACCGGCTCGCCGAGCTCGAGCCGTTCGCGGACGACGCGGCGTTCCGGGAACGGTTCCGAGGGGTCAAGCGGGCGTGCAAGACCAGCCTGGCCAAGCACCTGCTGACGCGGAACGAGGTCGTCCTGCCGACCGAGGCGATGCTCGACGTCATGGTCAAGCGGCTGCACGAGTACAAGCGGCAGACGCTCAAGGTGCTTCACATCGTGACGCTCTACCAGCAGATCCGCAGCGGCGAGCTGCGGGCCGAGGACGTGACGCCGCGGGTGTTCGTCTTCGGGGCCAAGGCGGCGCCGGGCTACCGGATGGCGAAGCAGATCATCGGCCTCATCAACGCGGTCGGCGAGACGGTCAATCACGACCCGCTCGTCAAGGGCCGGCTCACCGTCGTGTTCCCGCCGAACTACAACGTCACGCTCGCCGAGAAGCTCATCCCCGCCGCGGACCTGTCGGAGCAGATCTCCTTGGCCGGCAAGGAGGCGTCGGGCACGGGCAACATGAAGCTCGCGCTCAACGGTGCGCTGACCATCGGCACCGACGACGGCGCGAACGTCGAGATCCGCAAGCTCGTCGGCGACGACCACTTCTTCCTGTTCGGTCTGCTCGAGCCGGAGGTCGAGGCGCTGTACGCGTCCGGCTACACCCCGGCCAGCTTCTACGAGAGCGACCCGCAGCTTCGGGCGGCCATCGACCTCATCGCGTCGGGCGGGTTCTCTGACGGCGACCGGATGGTGTTCGAGCCGGTCGTGTCGCACCTGCTGGGCGACGACCGGTTCCTGGCGCTGGCCGACTACCGGTCCTATCTCGACGCTCAGCAGCGGGTGGAGAAGGCCTACGCGGACCCGGACGCCTGGTCACGGTCGGCCATCCTCAACGTCGCGCGCTGTGGCTTCTTCTCCAGCGACCGGGCGATGCGCGAGTACATCGACCGGATCTGGCACGCCCCGCCGGTCCTGGACGACTGACCCCGCCGGACTCGGTCCGGCGAGGTGATCGCGGTGGATTGGCCACCCCAGAGGGTGGTCAATCCACCGCGATCGCGGTTTGCGCGGGTCAGAAGGTGATGCCGCGCTCGGCGAACCGAGCCTTGACCACTGTGGCCGCCGCCGCGCCGTCACGCGCCAGTGCCGTCGCGTACGTCTGCTGCGCCGCCGCCGAGAAGGAGGTGTCGGCCGCATACCCGAACTGGCTGTCGATCAGCGTCGTGTCCCACGCCGCTGTCGACTTGCCGAGCGCGACATAGTCCTGGCGGATGTCCCACAGCGCCGCGCTCCAGATCTGGCCGTCGAAGTGGACCTCGTCCTCGCGGTCCGCGACCGTCAGGTCGGTGTCGAGGCGCCGCAGGCAGTGCGGCGTGTCGCTCGTGTAGGAGACCGAGTCCCAGTCGGCGACACATGGCTCGGGCGCCTTGACCGGCCAGCCGTACTGGGCGGCCGCCGCCAGCCCCACGGTCACCCCGAGGTAGTCGCCGAACGCCTCGCCAATCGAGCCCGCGTCCAGCGACGCGCCGTAGCCGGGCACCTGCGAGGCGTGCACCGCGTGGCCGTACTCGTGGACGATCACCTCGGCGTCCTCCGCGTCGTCGACGCCGCCCTTGCCGAGCCGGATCCGGTACGGCTTGTCGGTCTGGTACGAGTTGTCGCCGCCGTACTGGTCGATCTTGACGTTGAACGGCTGGTGCACGATCCCCGGCAGCGTCGAGCCGAACCCGAGGGACTGCAGGTACTCCTGCGCCTGGTTCACCCAGAAGTACCCCATGACCTGCTCGAACTGGTCGGCGCGCCGCGTGTAGATGAACGTGTTCGTCGTGCTGAACGCCGGCGTCCCGGTGGAGGACTGGACGTTGGCCCACTTCCCGCGCAGGTAACCCGAGCCGTCGAGGTTGCGCAGCTGCACCTGGGCGTACTCGCTCAACGGCACCGCCGCGTCGGAGTCCTTCATGTCGGTGAGGTCCTGGTTGCCGCTGGACTGGACCGGGTTGACCTTGAAGATCTGGCCGGTGCCGGTCGAGGACCCGCTGCCGGGCTTGACGGCGGAGGCGGGGG
>DATLQE010000079.1:0-3116 GCA_035535335.1 Lapillicoccus sp.
CGAGGAGCGCCGGACGATGGTCTTCTTCGAGGCGCCGCACCGTCTCGCCGCGACCCTGGCGGCGATGGGGGAGGCGCTCGGCCGCGACCGCCGCGCCGCGGTGTGCCGCGAGCTGACCAAGACTTACGAGGAGGTCCGGCGCGGGACGCTCGAGGAGCTCGGGGCGTGGGCCGGAGAGAACGCCCGGGGAGAGATCACCGTCGTCGTGGCCGGGTTGCGAGGCCCGGCGACCGATGTCGCCGACGTGCTGCCGGCGATCTACGAGCGGGTGGCGGCCGGGGAGCGACTCAAGGACGTCTGCGCCGACGTCGGCACCCAGACCGGACTGTCGAAGAAGGTCCTGTACGACGCGGCCCTGGCCGCCCGCTGAGAGGAGCCGACCGATGGCCGACACCGCCGCATACGTCGACGTCGCCGGACTGCGGACCTGGCACGAGGTCTCCGGCGCCGGCGAGCCGGTCGTGCTGCTCCACGGCGCCTTCGGTGGGGCGAGCTCGTTCTTCGCCCAGACGCCGGCGCTGGTCGACGCTGGGTACCGCGTGCATGTCCCGGAGCGCCGTGGCCACATGCACACTCCCGACGTCGACGGGCCGCTGACGTATGCGGTGATGGCCGACGACACCATCGCCTACCTCGACCAGGAGGTGGACGGCCCTGCTCACCTGGTCGGGTGGAGTGACGGGGCGGTGGTCGCCCTGCTCGTGGCGCAGCGGCGGCCGGACCTCGTCCGGCGGATGGTGCTGATCGGTCAGTACTACAACTCGTCGGGCAAGGTCCCGGGCAGCACCCTCCAGGAGGAGCTGTCGTCACCCGAAGCGCTGGGCTTCCTGCGCGACGAGTATGCGCGGGTCGATCCGGACGGGCCCGACCACTTTCCCGTCGTCCACGCCAAGACGCTGCACATGATCCTCACCGAGCCGAAGATCGACCTCGCCACCCTGGCCCGCGTGGCGGTGCCGGCCCTCGTCCTCCAGGGCGACCGCGACGAGGTGACCCTCGAACACTCCCGGGCGGTCGTCGCCACCCTTCCGGACGCCCGGCTGGCGGTGCTGCCCGGTACACACGGCCTGCCGCTCGAGTCGCCCGAGATCGTCAACCCCCTTCTCGTGCAGTTCCTCCGGGGTGGTCCCCGACCCGCGTGGTGACCGCGGGCATACCGTCGGTCGGGGAACGAACCGACCGCCCCCGTCGTCCGACGGGTGAACGGCACAGAGAGGACGGGGGATGAGCGAGCAGGCCGATCAGGGCACCCCGCTGCGGCTGCGCGAACCGGCCAACCAGGTCAGCCCGCGGGCTCGGGTCATGTGGCTGGTCGAGGGCGCTCTGCTGATGCTCATGCTGCTGGCCGGGCAGGTCGCCTGGTGGCTGATCGACGGGCGCGGGTCCCGCACGCCGCACCTGGTCGTCGGGGCCGTCTGGCTGGTGTTCACCGTGGCGTACCTGTCGATCATGCCGGTGTGGCGCTACCGGGTGCACCGCTGGGAGAACACCGAGACGGCCGTCTACACCCAGACCGGCTGGCTGGACCAGGAGCGGCGGATCGCTCCGGTGAGCCGGATCCAGACCGTCGACATGACCCGGGGACCGGTGGCGCAGGCGCTGGGCCTGGCCAGCGTCACGGTGACCACGGCATCCGCGGCCGGGCCGCTGAAGATCCACGGTCTCGACGTGAACGTCGCGCGGCACCTCGTCGAGGACCTCACCGCGCTCACCATCGCCGAACGGGGCGACGCCACGTGAGCGAGCCCGTCACCGAGCCGGTCACCCAGCCGGTCACCCAGCCGGTCACCCAGCCGGTCACCCAGCCGGCCAGCCCGCAGGCGGTCGCGGCACTCTCCGACCTCGAGACCGACTGGCGGCGGCTCGACCCGCGGATGCTCCTGGTCCACGTCGTCCAGGAGACGGTCCGGCTGCTGCCGGTGCTGCTCGGCATCCTCATCCTCGGCCGGAGCAACGACCGGGGGCCGGTGTGGTTCGAGTGGGTGTTCATCCCGCTCGTCATCGGCGTCGCCCTGATGCGCTACCTCACCACTCGCTTCCGGATCGTCCACGGCCAGATCGAGCTGCGGAAAGGGCTGCTGAACAAGCAGATCCTCGCGACGCCGGCCGACCGGGTGCGCACCGTCGACGTCACCTCGTCGCCGATCCACCGCGTACTCGGGCTCGGCAAGGTCGAGCTCGGCACCGCGGGCACCGGCCACGGCGAGCGGCTCGTCCTCGACGCGCTCACCCTCTCCGAGGCGCGGCAGCTTCGCGAGGAGCTGATCCACCTGCGTCAGGCGACGGCACCCCCAGCGGCGACACCCCGCATACCGGTGGGGTCGTCAGCGCCGCCTCCGACCGGTGAGCCGTATGCGGTCGACGCGCCGGTGATCGCCCCGCCCGTCGTGCCGGTCCCGGTCACCGAGACCCAGCTGCTGCGACTCGACCCGCGTTGGGTGCGGTACGCGCCGCTGACGATGACGGGCGTCGTGTCCGCGCTGGCCATCTTCGGCTTCGCGAACCAGTTCCTCACCCGCATCCTCGAGCGCGGGTTCGTCTCCGAGGCCCTGGACCGGTTCGGCGACTACGCGTGGTGGGTCGACTCGATCGTCGGCGTCGGCGGGCTCCTGCTGGTCGTCACGGTGCTGTCGGTGATCGGGTACCTGCTGCAGTTCTGGGGATTCCGGCTCACCCGGCACAGTGGCGGCACCCTGCACGTCACGCGGGGGCTGCTCACCAGCCGAGAGTCGAGCATCGAGGAGAAGCGGATCCGCGGGCTGGAGGTCGGCGAGCCCCTCGGCCTGCGCATCGGGCGCGGCGGACGGCTGCACGTCATCACCACCGGCGTGAGCCACCGTGAGGAGCGGCGGGGCACCGCGTGGCTGGTCCCGCCGGCGCCGCGTCGAGTCGTCGAGCAGGTCGCCGCCGAGGTAGTCGGGGACGTCGAGGCGCTCGACGCTCCTTTAATCCCGCACGGGGCGGCGGCCCGGCGCCGCCGCTACATCCGGGCGCTCGTGCCGATGCTCGTGCTCCTGCTCATCGTCCTGCTGCTGACGATCTGGTTGCGCTGGCCGGTCGGGATTGCGGTGGCGGCGTTCACCCCGGTGCTCGCCATGCCGCTGCTGGCCCGGGAC
>DATLQE010000080.1:0-3766 GCA_035535335.1 Lapillicoccus sp.
CCCGGTCGGCCGGCTGCCGGTCTCGATTCCTCGTGCCGATGGCACGGGCGAGCTGTTTCCCTTCGGCCACGGTTTGGGCTACTGACGACACACCGAGGGAAACGTTCCGCCTAGCAAGGAGTGGTTTCTCACCTACAACCCCTCTGACGACACCCGCGAACTCTCGGACCGCGAGCATTGCCGAAGCGCGGCGGGGCCGCGGAGTCAGGTCACGCGGCGATACCGGATATGGGTGGTCAGTGGTGAGTGAAGCACCTCGACGGGTTGGAAGGCGAAGGTCTCAACCCCGTCGAAGATGCGCTCGCCCGAACCGAGCAGGACGGGCGCGATGTCCAGGGTGAGCTCGTCGATCACACCGGCGATCAACGCCTGTCGGACGGTCGAGGCTCCACCTGCGATGTCCACCCCGTTGTTCCCGGCGGCCTCACACGCTGCGGAGTAGGCCACGTCGAAGCCTTCGGTGATGAAGTGGAAGGTCGTCCCGCCATTCATCTGGATGGGGTCATGGCGGTGATGGGTCAGCACGAACACTGGCGCGTGGTACGGCGGTTCGGGGCCCCACCAGCCTGACCAGTCCTCGTCCCACTCCCCACGGATCGGGCCGAACATGTTCCGCCCCATCACGTACGCACCCCGGGGACGCATGAGCCACTCGTTCGCGATCTTGTCAGCGTCGTTGGCCCGAGGGTCGCCGATGTGCCAGGCGTGCAGCTCCAGTCCCCGCTTGCCTAGGGGGTCATCCCGGCTCTGGTCCGGCCCGGCGACGAAGCCGTCCAACGAGATAGACATGTGGCAGGTGGTGTCCGACACCGCGAACCTCCTGAGTGATGGTGAGTTCCAAGCGCCGTGCGGACGATAGCCGGTGGTGGTGACCTGTATGGCATACGCCGACAGGTAGCGAAACGACGCACCTACACGGCGCTGTGCTGAATTGGGCGACTCCGTTCAGATCACGGCTTGGCCTTACGTTGCTCGCAGCCGTGCGGCCGAATGCGGTGGAGGTCTCCGGGTTTCCAGGCGCCGTCGAAGGCGGCCTGTTCGGGGCCGTAGATGCGCAGGTAGACGAACCAGCCCACCCCGGGTTTGGTCTGCACCCAGCGATGTTCCTGTCCGGGCGGGGCGGTGGGTGCGAAGTGCAGGTCGACGTGGTCGGCGCCATGCGCCTGGCGGCATGCGCATCCCCTCGCCGATCTCGACTAGCGGCCCGTCACCCAGCGGATGCGGGCGATGGGGGGATGAGCATGAGGCGGTAGCTGCGGCGGCCAAGACGAAGGCCGGGCGAGCGTTGCTCGGCATTGACGGAAGCTGTTCTGACGCCTTGACGGTGCTCAAGCCCGGTGGTACGACGTGCAGATCTGGAAGGAGGGCAGCAATGGCGCAGCCCCTAGAGCAAGTGTCGTTCGACAAACCCGACGAGGTCCGCGAGGGCACCAATTGGCGCCTAGAGCTGGTGAATCTCGCGGGCGATGCGCAAGTGGGCCGGCTAACTCTTCAGCCGGGATGGCGCTGGTCTCAGGATGTTAAGCCGGTGGCCGGTACGGATTGGTGCATGGCGCCTCACCAGTCGTACCAGCTGTCAGGCCGGTTGCATGTCGCCATGGAGGACGGGACAGAGCTTGAGGTCCTCGCGGGTGAGGTTTCGTCACTGCCGCCGGGTCATGATGCGTGGGTCGTCGGCGACGAGACCGTGGTCGCCGTCGATTGGCAAGGCGCGTCGGTCTGGGCCCGATCATCGCAGGGCTCGTGAGCCTTCCCCCGATAGAGCGATGTGAGGGCGCATTGCCAATCGCTTTGGAGGGTGGCTCGCGGGCTCGGGCGCATAGTCGTTGGCGAGAACCAGATTGAGGGCTCGTCCTGTCCTCGGTGCCGACCAAGACCACTGCACGTCAAGTCTTTCTCGGCTCACCTCCGATTGTTGACCGATAGGCGGCGATGTGACGCACTAATCGTGTCGGTCAGGTGGGGGTCGGTGACGCCCGGGACGACGCGGTGTTCGACGCGTTGTGGCTTGCTTGTCGCAAGGTGCAGGCGAGTGTGGGTCGAGGCAGAATGCGCGAACGGACGGCGGAGGGTTGAGGATGGCGAGAATCGACCTTCGGGTGAGGGTGCTTGGGCGCGCGCTGGGGTTGACGTCGATCAGCCGGATGGATGACGAGCAGATCGCGCGGGCGCAGCAGCGTCACGTAGGGCATAACCGAGTGCTGGACCTCCTGTTGGGCGGTGTCGCGTCCGGGGTGACACTTTGCGATGACACCGCGGCGGGTGCGACCGGACCGCTCCTGGTCCGGGTCTACCGTCCCGCCGGTACCGGAGAAGGGGCCCTGCCGTTGGTGGTCAACGTCCACGGTGGGGGCTGGGTGCTGGGCGCGTTGGATCAGTCCGACTGGTTGTGCAGCAATGTCGCAGCCGCCGTGCACTGTGTCGTCGTGTCCGTCGGCTACCGGCTGGCGCCGGCTCACCGCTGGCCGGCGGCGGCCGAGGACTGCTACGCCGCCTTGGTCGACATCGCGGGACGGGCCGACGACTGGTTCGCGGACCGGCAGCGGTTGGCGGTCATGGGTGACAGCGCCGGCGGTAATCTCGCCGCGGTGGTCAGCCTCATGGCGCGCGACCGGTCCGGGCCGCCGATCCGCTTTCAGGCCTTGCTCTATCCGGCGACCGACCTGACCTGCTCTAGCCCATCCATTGACGAGAACGCCGACGCACCGATTCTGACCCGAGACGACGTCATGGCGTTCCGGGCGCATTACTTGGGGGACGCGGATCCGCGCCAGCCGTATGCCTCCCCCTTGCTGGCTGCCGACCACCGAGGCTTGCCGCCGGCCCTGGTCCAGGTGGCCGAGCATGACCCGATCCGCGACGACGGGCTGCGCTACGCCGCGGCCCTGCAGTCAGCCGGCGTCCCGGTACGCACAACCACATACGTCGGGATGCCGCATGGCTACCTCGCCTTCCCGAAGCTGTGCCGCAGCGCACCGCAAGCCCTCGAAGAACTGTGTGCGGAGCTGAAAACGGCGCTCGCCGGCGACGGGCTTTCGCGCCCCGCTCAGGAGCCGAGCAGCTCAGACCTCAAGCCCTGAACGGCGAGAGCACCGTCACCGCACCGGAGCCGCGTTCCGGGCTGGCATAGTTTCGGCATCAGTCGCTCCGCCTGAGCTCCCTCGCACCCATCGCCAGTGGCGAGCCGCCGATTGAATTTTGGGGTGTCGCGCCCTCAGCCCAGCTTGCCGAGTCCTTGTAATGCCCCGGCTCGCGGCGATGTGACGCATGTCGGGGCACTATAGATCGAACTGTGGGGATGTGGGTTTGTCTGGGCATTTCGACGGCGGCTGCCACGATCGTCCCGCTGGCCGGCACGCTCGTTGTCCGTCGCGCCTGAGGGTTAGGACTGAGAAATGTTCAGGTTGAGGCGGAACAGGTTGTCCGGGTCATAGCGGCGCTTGACATCACTCAGTCGATCGACGTTGGGGCCGTAGGCGGCGTCGACCCGATCGGCCTCGTCCTCGGCGGCGTAGTTCATGTAGGTCCGCGCCGCCGTGTAGGGCTCGAGCGCGGCGAGCGTGTTCCGCACCCATTGCACGTTGGCAGGGGTGTCTGCTGGGTCCTGCCACTGACCGGTGACGAGCAGGTTGAATCCCGGGGAGCGGTGCGGGAAGGCGGTGGCTGTGGGTGCGACGCGGCAGGCGGCGCCGTGGAAGTGCTCGAGGACGATCCCCGACATCGGCGACGGCACGGCCTCGTAGGCCTCGACGAGCGCCGAGACGGC
>DATLQE010000081.1:0-3712 GCA_035535335.1 Lapillicoccus sp.
AGGGTCGAGGTGAGCCGAGCCCGGTTCTGGTCGCCTCTCGGCACCGATTCTGGCCAGTCACCCAGATACTCACAGTCCGGGGCCAAGTGAGGCACCGCGGGCGCTGTCCTCTCGGTCATGGGCGGAGAAGTACTTTGATGGCCTGCCGAGAGTCCATGGCCCGGTAGCCGTCGGCGGCCTCGTCGAGCGGGAGCTCGAGGTCGAAGACCCGTCCGGGCCGGATCTTGCGGTTCCAGATCAGGTCGATCAGTTCAGGCAGGAACCGACGTACTGGGGCGGGGCCGCCGTGGAGGTGGACGTGGGAGAAGAACAGCTCCTCGCCGGGCAGCTCCACGCCATGAGCGACGCCGACGAAGCCGACGTGGCCGCCCTCGCGAGCGGAGCGGATGGCCTGCATCATCGACTCCTGGGTGCCCACGGCCTCGATCACCGATTGCGCGCCCAACCCGTTGGTGAGTTCCTTGATTCTGGCCACGCCCTCGTCGCCGCGCTCGGTGACGATCTCGGTGGCGCCGAAGTCCCGCGCAAGCTGCTGCCGTGGCTCGTGGCGGCTCATCGCGATGATTCGCTCCGCGCCGAGCTGCTGCGCGGCCATAACGCCGAGCAGACCAACCGCGCCGTCACCAACCACGGCAACCGTCTTCCCCGGTCCAGCCTCAGCCGCGACGGCCCCGAACCAGCCGGTGCCGAGCACATCGGAAAGCGCCAGAAAGTCCGGGATCAAGTCCTCGGCCGGGACGTCCGGCGTCGCCACCAGGGTGCCGTCGGCAAGCGGGACCCGCATCAGCTCTGCCTGCGCGCCTTCTGAACCGATTCCAACCCGGTTTACGCAGGAGCTTTGGTAACCCGCCTGACAGATTTCGCAGGTGTTCTCGGAAGCGAAGAATGAACCAATTACGAACTGACCGGGTTTGATCGTGGTGACCTCAGTCCCGACCTCCTCGACGATGCCGACGTACTCATGGCCCATCGGGGTGGGTCCATTGACCTCGTCGAATCCTCGGTAGGGCCACAAGTCAGACCCGCAGATACAGGTTGCGGGCAAGCGGATGATCGCGTCGGTCGGCTTCAGAAGGGTCGGCTCGGGCCGATCCTCGACCCGCACGTCGCCTGGGGCATACATGACCACACCACGCATCGGTAAATCTCCTCGCATCAGATAGGTAATCGACAGAGCCCGAAGATTCTGGTCTGTGGCTCGGTGTCTCTAGCCAACCCGACCCGCGGTCGCCGGGGGAGTCTCTATCGAGACGTGTACCAATAGGGCATCCCAGCCGACGCGGCATCCGGCGTAGCGTCGACGGTGTGGACAACCGTGCCGAAGTCCGCGAGTTCTTGATCTCGCGGCGAGCCAAGATCACCCCGCAGCAGGCGGGGATGCCCCACATCGGCGCCCGGAGAGTGCCCGGGCTGCGCCGTGGCGAGGTCGCCGCCCTTGCCGGGGTCAGCGTCGAGTACTACTCCAAACTCGAACGCGGCGCGATCGCCGGCGTCTCCGCCTCCGTCCTCGACGCCATCGCCCGCGCTCTGCAGCTCGACGACGCCGAACGGGCCCACCTGTTCCACCTCGCGCACGCCGCCGACGGCACCAGCGCCGGCATGCGACCCCGCCGCCGCCCCGGCAAGCGCTGGACACCTAGGCCGAGCCTGCAATGGGTGCTCGACAAGTTCGCCGCCCCCGCGATCGTCCGCAACGGCCGGATGGACCTGCTTGCCAGCAACCACCTCGGCCGGGCCATGCACGCCGCCCTCTACGACGCCGCAGCCGGCGGACAACCCAGCTTCGCTCGCTTCACCTTCCTGAACCTCGACGCCGCCCACGACTTCTACCCCGACTGGGGCGGTGCCGCCGACACATGCATCGCCATCCTGCGCACCGAAGCTGGCCGCGACCCCCACGACAAAGACCTCCACGACCTCGTCGGTGAGCTGTCAACCCGCAGCGACGAATTCCGACGCCGCTGGAGCGCCCACAACGTCCGCTACCACGGCGCCGGCACCAAGCACTTCCACCACCACGACGTCGGCGACCTCCAACTCGCCTACGAAAGCGTCGACATGATCTCCGAACCCGGCCTCACCCTCACCCTTTACGCCGCCGAACCCGGCTCACCGACCGCCCACGCCCTCGAACTCCTCGCCTCCTGGACCGCCGTCATGAACGACGCCGCCGAGAACGCCCACCAAGCGACATAAGGCGAGCGTGCACATCGGACCCGCGGGGGCAGCACGCTTGACTGGCGGGCGTGTGCTCGATCTGAAGCACGCTGGAGTGCGGGACGCTATTCGGACCGCGCCGACGCAGAGAATGTGTACCTAAGCGATGCCGCGTCGAACTACTGAAGATGCCGGCCCCAGCAGAAGCCGCACGCCGGCGGAGCCGACGCTTTGACCCTGATAGAGCCGGATTCGTCAGCAGGCTGCGGCCAGTCCGTGCGCAATGGCAGCGTGCCGGGACTGTATCGGGCGACCCACAGCCCCCTGTGCAGCAGCTCGGCGCTTCCTCTCCAGAAGCTCCAGTGTCTGTTCTGTAGTTGCCGCGATTGCTTCGCCTCCTCCACGCATCGCAGCGGGTTAGTCGTTGAGGCCGGCGTCTTCAGGCGTCGTCGGGTCGGTGCCGGATCCGGTGTGTAAGTCAAGCCCCGGGTCTTGCTGGTCGTTCTCGTGGTCGCTCGGTTGTGTTGTGCTGGCGGCCCAGCTGGCCAGCAGGGTCAGGGCGTCTTCGGTGGGGGACCCGGGCTCGGCGGTGTAGGTGAGGAGGCTTTGGCTGAGATCGGCAGCCAGCGGGAAGGACTCGTATGGCAGGTCGAGGTCTCCGACGACCGGGTGGTGGATCAGCTTGACGCCGGTTGTGTGGATTTGGACGTCGTGGGCGGCCCATCGACTCCGGAACTGGTCGCTGCGGGTAGACAGCTCACCGATCAGATCGGAGAGGCGCCTGTCGTATGGGTGGCGTCCGGCCTCGGCTCGCAGGATGGCGACGGTGTCGTTTGCGGCCTTGTTCCAGTCGCGGAAGAAGTCGGTGGCGCTGGGGTCGAGGAAGACGAACCGGGCGTTGTTGGCCGGCCTGACCGGGTCGGCGTAGACCGGTGAGAACAGAGCAAACCCCAGCTGGTTGGCGGTCACGATGTCGAGGCGTGCGTTGAGGACGAGGGCGGGCGTGCCGATCATGGAGTCGAGGACGCGTTGCACCGTGGACCGGACCCGCTCAGGGGTTGACCGACGGACTGTGCGGGCGGTGCCGGCGGCGCGGATCAGATCGACGAGATGTGTGCGCTCCGCCTCGTCCAGCTGCAGTGCGCGAGCGATGCCGTCGATGACGCTGTCGGAGATGCCGGTGGCGTTGCCGCGCTCGAGCTTGGTGTAGTACTGGCTTGAGATACCGGCCAGGAGGGCGACCTCGTCGCGGCGCAGGCCCGAGACCCGTCGACGCTCTCCGCCATAGGCGGGGAGCCCGGCCTGCTCGGGGCTGATCCGGGCCCGTCTCGTGGTCAGAAATGTCTGGATCTCCCCGCGTACGCCGCTGCGGGCCTCGCTCGGGATGCCGTCACTGGTGTCACGATCGCTGCTGCCACCTGCCATGCCGTCCACCCTACGAGCGGTTGGATGCGGCTGAGGGTCCTTGTCAGTAGCCCCATCATCAGGGGCTCCCACCAACCCGAACGCGGTGGTTGGGTAGTCAGAGCCCGGCCGAATGTGGCCGCCGCCACAC
>DATLQE010000082.1:0-2635 GCA_035535335.1 Lapillicoccus sp.
GACGGATCGGCTTGCCGCCGAAGGCTTCCGGCTGGTGCTCGCCGACCTCGACCCGGGCGTCGAGGCGCTCGCCGCGTCGGTCGGGGCGGTGGCCGTGGTCGGCGACTGCGCCACTGAGGCGGGCGTCAGCCGGCTGGTCGAAAAGGCCTGGGCGGAGCTGGGACGGGTGGACGTGTTCTTCGCGAACGCGGGCACCGACGTCGGTCGTGGGCTCGACACTCCAGATGCCGAGTGGGCCACCGCCCTCGAGGTGAACGTCATGGCACACGTGCGAGCCGCGCGGCTGCTGGTCCCCCGCTGGCTCGACCGTGCACAGCCGCAGGGAGACCGGACCGAGTCCGGGGTCCCCGTGGGACGGTTCGTCGTGACCGCGTCGGCGGCAGGGTTGCTGACCATGCTCGGCAGCGCGCCCTACTCGGTCTCGAAGCACGGTGCGGTGGCCTTCGCCGAGTGGCTGCGGGCTTCCTACGGCCACCGCGGTGTGGTCGTCCAGGCGATCTGCCCCCAGGGCGTCAGGACCCGGATGCTCGACGAGGCCGGACCGCTGCGCGACCTGCTGTCGCGCGACCGTGCGCTCGAACCGGAGGAGGTCGCCGATGTCGTCTGGCGGGCGTTGCAGGGCGACGACTTCCTCGTCCTTCCCCACCCGGAGGTCGCCGGTTACTACCGCGCTCGGGCGACCGACCCGGACGCCTGGCTCGCCGGGATGGGGCGCCTCCAGGCCAAACTCGACCACGGGACGGCGGTGTGAGGGCCTGGCGGGTCGCGGCCTACGGCGAGCCGCAGACCGCGCTCCGGCGGGCCGAGACCGAGCCGCCCGACGTCGGCCCGCGGCAGCTGCGGGTGCGGGTGCTCGCCGCGCCGGCGAACTTCCCCGACGTGCTGCTGTGCCGAGGGCAGTACCAGGTCCGCCCGGAACTGCCCTTCGTCCCCGGCGTCGAGACGTGCGGCGAGGTCGTGGCGGTCGGTCCCGACGTCTCCGAGGTATCGGTAGGCGACCGCGTCGTCGGCACCTGCGTGCTCCCGCACGGATCGTTCGCGGACGAGGCGCTCATGGAGAGCACCGTGGCGTTCCCGGCGCCGCCGGGTCTGGACGACGCGGAGGCCGCGGGTTTCGTCATCGCCTACCAGACCGGCTGGTTCGCGCTGCACGAACGGGCCCGGCTCCGCGAGGGCGAGACGTTGCTCGTCCACGCCGCAGCGGGGGGCGTCGGCACGGCAGCGGTGCAGCTGGGCAAGGCGGCGGGCGCCCGGGTCGTCGCGGTCGTGAGCGGTCCGGCCAAGGCCGAGGTCGCCCGACAGTCCCGGGCGGACGTGGTCGTCGACCGGCACACCGAGGACGTCGTCGCCGTCGTCAAGGCGCTCACCGACGGACGCGGGGCCGACGTTGTCTTCGACCCGGTCGGCGGCGAGGCGTACGCGCAGTCGACTCGGTGCGTGGCGTTCGAGGGCCGGATCGTCGTCGTGGGGTTCGCCAGCGGGATCGTGCCACAACCCGCCCTCGGCCACGCGCTCGTCAAGAACTACGCGATCCTCGGGTTGCACTGGGGACTTTACGCGCAGCTCGACCCGGCCCGGGTGCGCGCCGCCCACCAGCACCTCCTGCCGCTCGTGTCGGCGGGGGCGATCAGACCGGTGGTCGGCGAGCGCGTCGGCTTCGACGAGCTGCCGGCCGGCGTGCAGCGGCTCGCCGACGGCGAGACGGTCGGGAGGGTCGTGTGGGAGGCGTGAGCGACCCACCGGGCCTCGATCTCGGCGCTCTGCGGCGCTGGCTCGACGCGTCGGCGCCCGGCCTGCTCGACGGCCCTCTGTCCGTGGATCTCGTCGCGGGCGGCAAGTCCAACCTCACCTACCGCGTCACCGACGGGAGCCGGTCGGCGGTCGTGCGCCGGCCGCCGCTCGGCCATGTCCTTGCGACCGCCCACGACATGGGCCGGGAGTACCGCGTCATCTCGGCCCTCCAGGCTACTCCCGTGCCGGTCCCCGAGGCGTATGCGTCGTGTAGCGACGAGTCCGTCATCGGTGCCCCGTTCTACGTCATGTCGTTCGTCGACGGCATCCCCTACCGGTCGGCCGCCGAGCTGGAGACTCTGGGAGAGAACCGAACTCGTGCCATCGGCGAGCGGCTGGTCGACACGCTCGCCGACCTGCACCTGGTCGACGTCGCCGCGGTCGGTCTGGCGGACTTCGGTCGGCCGCAAGGCTTCTTGGGCCGGCAGGTGAGACGGTGGGGTCAGCAGCTGGACGCTTCCCACAGCCGGGACGTCGCCGGGATCGACGAGCTGCGGACCCGACTCGGCGAGCGAGTCCCCTCGGACTCACCCGGCACCGTCGTCCACGGCGACTACCGCCTCGACAACGTCCTCGTAACCGCCACTGACGAGATCGGCGCGGTCGTCGACTGGGAGATGGCGACGCTCGGTGACCCGCTGACCGACGTGGCGCTGCTCCTGACGTACCAGCGCATCGCGGCCCTCGGCGTCGGCGTCGGCGTGTCGACCGCCCCGCGGGCGGCCGGCTTTCCGCACCGCGACGACACGATGCAGCGGTATGCGGCGCGCACCGGCCGCGACCTCGGTCCCCTGGGGTTCCACGAGGCGTTGGCCTGCTTCAAGCTCGCGGTGATCCTCGAGGG
>DATLQE010000083.1:0-9753 GCA_035535335.1 Lapillicoccus sp.
CCGCGATGCGCGGGCGGTCCGCCACCCGCCGCCGACGCCCGACAGCGCCGGACGACTGGACCGCCAGCCCACGGCGGTCGTGGTCGGTGGCGGCATCGCCGGGCTGGCGGCGGCGACCGGCCTGGCCGAACGCGGGGTGGCAGTCACTCTCGTCGAGGCGGCGCCCACGCTGGGCGGGCGGGTTCGGGCCTGGCCCGTGCAGGTCGACGGCAGCGCGACCACGATGAGCCGGGGGTTCCACGCGTTCTTCCGGCAGTACTACACCCTGCGGGCGCTGCTCCGGCGGACCGACCGCACATCGCGGCCCGGCACCCAGCGGTCCCGGTGGCCCCGCACGCGCATCATGCCGGGCGGCGCCCGTGGAACGTGTGGATGATCCCCCGCTGCCACCCGCGCACCGACCGCGTCCACACCTCTTCGAACCCGGCGTCGACCATCCGCTGCACGATGTCCTCGACCGAGTCCATGTCCATCACGCTGCGCCAGAGGTACTGGTACAGACGGGTCTGTCGCGAGGTCAGCCAGCCGAGAGGCACGACGACGCCCTGGCACACGGCGGTCCACACCGCCTGCGAGACCGGACGCCCGGCCACGGAGTACTCCTGGATCACCACGGTCCCGCCCGACGCCATGAGGTCGTAGAGCGACCTCAGCAGGCCGTCGCGGTCGGTCACGTTGCGCAGCAGGTATGCGGCGAACACCGCGTCGGGTGCCTCGAACCCGGCGTCCCCGCACACCTGCTCCAATGCTTCCGCGCGCCCCAGCTCGAACCGGACCCACCCCGGCCACGGCTTGCGGCGCGACTGCGTGAGCATCCCCGCCGAGCCGTCGACGCCCAGCACCTCGGCCCGGACTCCGGAGCGGTCCAGCTCGTCGACCAGCGCCCGGGTCGACGCACCGGAGCCGCAGCCGAGGTCGAGGATCCGGCAGGTCTGGCCTTGGGGCAGTCCGGCGACGAGATCGCGGGCGCTGTGTCGCAGGTGCGCGTGATAACCCGGGTTGAGCGCGACCATGAGGTCGTAGCGGTGGGCCACCTCGTCGAAGGCCTCGGGCACCTCGCCACGGGCCGCCGAGACGGCCGTCCGGTCTGTCGCCATGACGACACCGTATGCGGTGCGCCCGCTCAGCCGGTGGCGGGTCGGACGAACCCGACCAGACCGACGGTGTTCCCTTCCGAGTCCTCGACGAACGCCTGCCATTCCTCGTGTCCCGGGGGCCCGAGGCGGTCGTCCTCGTGGGTGAAGATGGCGTGCGGCTCGGAGACGATCCGCACGTCGTCACGGAGGGCGTCGACCTTCGCGTGCACGTCGTCGACCCCCAGATAGAGCAGCGCGGAGGGGGCGTTGCGGTCGAGCAGGAGCCGTGTTCCCGCGAGGTCGAAGAACAGCAGGCCGGGCGGGTCGAACCGCGCGGTGGGTTCCGTCCCGAGGAGGCGCGCGTAGAAGGTCGCCGCCCGATCGAGGTCGTCGGCGTGCAGAGCCACCTGGACGAGTCGCATACGGCACCTCTCTCAATCCGTAGGGATCCTAACATTAGGGATGCTAACGTTCGAGTGGTGACTGGACAAGAGGTCCGCGAGGCGGCTCGGGCGATGAACTCGTTCGCGATCCACCTGCTCCGCTCGATGGGACGCGTGGACGCCGAATCCGGTCTCACGCCGGCCCGGCTGAGTGCGCTGTCGGTCATCCACTTCGGCGGCCCGCTCCCGCTCGGCCGGCTGGCCCGCGCCGAGGGTGTGTCGAGCCCCACGATGTCCCGGGTCGTCGACGGGCTGTGCGACCAGGGGCTCGCCGAACGGCGGGCCCACGACGTCAACGGCCGGGTCACGCTGGTCGCGCCGACGCGGGCGGGATCCGCCCTGATGCGGCGGGCTGCGGCGCGTCGGGCCGACGTCATCGCCGAGGCACTGGCCGCGCTCCCGCTTCGGCAGCGGGACAGCCTCGTCCGAGCCACCGCTCACTTTCCTGCGCTGGTCTCCGGAGTTCGCGAGGCCGCGGCGCTCACCCGAAGCGGTTGAACAGCCAGCCCACGACGAACGAGATGTTGTTGGTGGCCAGGTGGGCGAGCGCGGGCGCGAGGAGGCTGCCGGAGCGCAGCCGGAGGTACGCGAACACGGCACCGGCGAACGCCGTCGACAGGACGTTGCCGACGACGAGCAGGACCAGTCCGGCGGTCGTGGAGGCGAGCTGCTCCATCGCGCCGTTGCTCGCGGCCGTGGTGATGGTCGGGAGGATGTGCCAGGCGCCGAAGAGGAGGGACGACCAGAGCACCGACCGCCAGATCGAGGTGTGCCGCAGGAACAGGGCGAGGAGGAGGCCGCGGAAGGCGAACTCCTCGAGCACGACCGTGCCGAGCGGGGTGTTGATGGCGATCTCGTACAGCATGTCGACGAACGGCACTCGCAACCGGGGATCGTCCAGCGCGCCCTCTGAGGAGCCGCGGATCTCCGAGAGCAGCGCGAACCCGACGACGACGAGCATGACGACGAACAGCGCTGCGCCGCCCCATACCGCACCCCGGGAGTGGTGGTCGCGGTGCAGGCCGAGCTCGGTCGCGTCGACACTCGACCACCACGCGATGGCGCCGATCACGAGCGCCATCCCCACGTTGGTCGGCAGCTGCCACGACTCAGGGATCCAGAGCGTCCGGGTGACGTTGTAGGCGGCGAGCAGGGTCACCGTGACGACGAGGGCCGGGGTGTCCCGGGCCGTCCGTTCGCGGTCCTCGTGGGTGGGGTACTTCACGCTGAGACGATCATCTGACGATGACGGTCATTCGGCGAGCCGAACCAAGGTCTGGGCGAGCCGGTCGGTGTCGGCGGTCGTGACCCAGTCCGGTGGAGCCGCGAGGGCGGCCCACGCATACGCGAAGTCGGGGTTGTAGTTGTGGCCGTGGCCGGGAGAGGCGCTGAAGCCGTTGATCAGGTCGAAGGTCACCTGGAGGAAGGTCACTACCGGGAACCAGCTGGGCTCCCTGGGCACGTCGTCGCCGGTCGGCTGGGTCATCCACGCCGGCCGCGACCACAGCGTCGACCAGCTCCACAGACCAACCGGGTCGGACGGGTGCTTCACCCAGAGGACCTTCGACGGCGGGGTGCTCACGAGCACAGGGCCGTGGTCGACGACGCGCATCGAGGGGTCGCCGGCGTAGACGGGCGCCCAGACCGGAGAGAACCACTCGCGGCTGGCCTGCAGCGCGCTCCACACCGCGTTGTCGTTCGTCGGCCCGACCCAGAGGACCAGGTCGGCGGCCTTGGTCGCGGCGGTGAGCGTGTCGGGCGCCGTGCCACGGTTGAACGTCGACTCCGAGCCGAACGAGCCCAGGCTCTCACCGAAGACGACCAGTCGGGGACGGCCGTCCGCGGGCAGCTGGGACCAGCGCTCGTGCACGGCCCGGTACAGCGCGGTGCTGGCCTCGGCCGCCTCGTCCTTGTCGACGAGGAAAGAGATCCAGCTCGGCAGGTAGGAGTACTGCGTCGCGACGATCGCGGTGTCGCCGCCGGCAACGTACTCGACGCCGGCAGCCCCGACCGGGTCGACCCACCCCGTGCCGGTGACCGTCCAGACGACGAGGTATGCGCGTTCGAAGGCCCCGGTGCGCTCCAGCTCGCGGACCGCCAGGTCGGCCCGTGCGGTGGCGTCGGGAGCGTCCTGCAGTCCGACGTAGACCCGGATCGGCGCCTTGGGACTGCTGGCCGGGCGGAACGTCCGCAGCGCGTCCGTGGAGGTGGTGCCAGAGGTGAACAGCCGACCTTCGGCTCCGAGGCTCGACCACGTGACGAGGGAGCCGGTGCCACCGGACACCGTCGCCGTCTGCGGGGCAAGGAGGCCGGGGACCGGAGCCGAGTCTGCATCGCCGAACTTGGCGTTGAGGAACGGCATCACGACGGCCGCGAGCAAGATCGTTACGCCGGCGACGACCACAGCGCCGAACGAGGTGACGGCCACGAGATGCCGGGCCGGCGCCGGCCATCGACGAGGCAGCTGCTCGTCGATCCGGAGGACCAGGAGACGCACCAAGCGGCTGACCAGGACGACGACCGCGACGAGCACGAGCGTCACGACCCACATCGTCAGTGCGGCGCCCAGGCCGAGCACCTCGTCCGGTCCGACCACTCGGCGCTGGTCGTTCTGCCAGCGCAGCCACAACACCGTGCCGACGATCGCCGCGACCAGGACCACGAAGAGCACGGCGACGCGCGGCCAGGTTCGCAGCGAGCCCAGGGGATCGCGACGGGCCGCTCGCCTGAGGACGCCGTCCCAGACCTGACCGACGAGTGCTCCCAGGCCCCAGCCCACGGCGAACGAGACGGCTCCGATGACGCCCTGGAGGAGCGCGGACCGCGGCAGCAGCGACGGCACCAACGAGGACCACCAGAACCAGGTGCCGAGCGCCACCGAGAGGAGTCGCGGCGGGGCGAGGAGCACCTCGCGCGCTGAGCGCTGTGCGGCCCGAACGGCGTCCGCCTCGACGGTGTCGACGGCCTTCGCGCCCGCCACGACCCTCCGATCTCACGGCAGAGCCACGGCTCCGCACGGCACAGCCGTGGCCTTCAGCTGCGTCGGCCCGACGGTACCTCAGACTTCAACCGTGACCGACGTTTCCGCAACGCCCCAGAAGATCGCCGTCGTCCTTCGCGACGACCTTCCCGGGTGGCAGGCCCTCAACGCCACGGCGTTCCTCAGCGGCGCGGTGGCCGGCCATCGCCCCGACCTGCTCGGCGAGGCGTACGCGGACGGCGACGGCACCGCGTACCTCTCGACCTTCGGTATCCCGATCATGGTGTATGCGGCGCCGGGCCCGGTGCTCGGAACCATCCGGGAGCGGGCGCTCGGCCGCGGGCTCGGGACTGCGGTCTTCACCGACGAGATGTTCTCGACCGGCAACGATGTCGACAACCGAGCGGTCGTGGCCGCGGTGGCGGGACCCGATCTCGTCCTCGCCGGCCTGGCACTGGTCGGGCCGCGCAACGCCGTCGACAAGACCGTCAAGGGCGCGGTGCTCCACCCATAGGCACACTAGGTCGTCGTGACGTCCGAACCCGCTCCCCCACGACCGCTCGAACAGCGGATCACCGACACGCGCCGCCTCCTCGAGACGACCGTCGACGCCTGGGTCGCCACCGCCGATCCGGGGACCGGGCGGCCGTGGATGGTGCCGCTCTCCTTTGCATGGACCGGTTCGGTGATTGTCCTGGGCACTGGGGCGGACTCGCGGACGGTGTCGAACGTGGCCGCCCAGCCGTGGGTTCGGTTGGGGATCGGGTTCGTTCGCGATGTGGTGCTGGTGCACGGGACGGCGTCGGTCGTGGAGATGGCCGATGTCGATCCCGCCGAGGCGGACCTCTTCGCCGAGCGGGCCGGCTTCGACCCGCGAGAGCTCAGCAACCCCTACGCCTACCTGCACGTGACGCCTCGGCGGATCCAGGCCTGGCGCGAGGAGAACGAGCTCGCCGAGCGGGAGATCATGCGGGACGGCCGCTGGCTCTAGCGGTGCTCCGGTCACTCCCATCGGAGGGTTTCGGCCCAGATGGGGGCCACCACCCTCCGATCAGAACGGCGATGGTTGAGGGATGCGTGCCCTCACATCAGGATCGCGGTCAGGCCGTCGACGAGGCGTTCGACGTCGGACTGGTCTGAATACGGCGCCAGCCCGACGCGCAAGCCTCCCTCTGCGCCGAGCCCCAGGTGGTGGCTCGGCTCCCACGCGTAGAAGCTCCCGGCCGGTGCGTTCACTCCCCTCTGGGCCAGCGCCGCCCGGATCTCCTGCGCCGGCACCTGCGACGAGGTGAACAGCAAGGTCGGGGTGCGGCGTTGGGCGTTGCTGTAGACGGTCACCCCGGGGAGCGCGCGGATCCGCGGTTCCAGCCACGCCAGCAGGCTGTCCTCGTGGGCCTCGAGCGCTGAGAAGGACGACACCAGGCGGTCGCGACGGGTGTGCGCCGACTCCACGGCGGCCAGGTCGGCGAGAAAGTCCACCGCGGCCGTCGTTCCCGCCAGCAGCTCGTACGGCAACGTCCCCAGCTCGAACCGCTCGGGCACGACATCGGTCGACGGAAGCAGCTTCCAGGGCCGCAGCGGTTCGAGCGCCGATGGGCGCGCGCCCAGCACGCCCAGGTGCGGCCCGAGGAACTTGTAGGGGGAGGACACCCAGAAGTCCGCTCCCGAGGCGGGGACGTCGGTCAGCACGTGCGCGGTCGCGTGCACGCCGTCCACGTAGAACAGCGCCCCGACATCGCGCGCCACGGACGCCAGAGCCGGCAGGTCCGGTCTGGTACCGATCAGGTTGGACGCGGCGGTCACGGCCACCAGCCGGGTCCGCGCGCCGACCACCGCCGCGACGTCGCCGACCGCGAGCTCCGCCGTCGAGGGATCGAAGGACGCCCACCGCACGGTTGCGCCGACCGACTCGGCCGCAAGGACCCACGGCCGGACGTTCGCGTCGTGGTCGAGACGGCTGACGACGACCTCGTCGCCGGGTCCCCAGCCGGCCGCGAGCGTTCGGGCCACCATGAACGTCAGCTCGGTCGCGGACCGCCCGAAGGCGATCCCGCCCGCGTCGAGGCCGAGCAAGTCGGCCATGGCCGCCCGGGCCGCGGCGACGATCGACTCCGCCCGTCGTTCGGCCGCCGTGACCGTCCCGCGGTTCGCGACCGCCGACGTCATGGCATCGGACACGGCCGCTGCGACGGTGTCGGGTGTCTGCGTGCCTCCCGGGCCGTCGAAGTGCGCGGCGCCCTCCTTCAGCGCCGGGAAGTGGGCTCGCACCGCCGCGACGTCGTAGCCGTTCACCCGCCCGATTCTGCCGCGGGCCACCGGTTCAGCCGTCGGCGGCCTTCTCGATGTCGGCGAGGATGATCTTGCCCATCTGCAGCATGGCCTGCATCGCCCGGTTGGCTCGCTCGGAGTCGGGGTCGCCGATCAGCTCGAGCAGCCGGGTCGGCGCCACCTGCCAGGACAACCCGAACCTGTCCTTGAGCCAGCCGCAGGGGCCGGGTTCGCCGCCCTCGGTCAGGGCGTTCCAGTAGTGGTCGATCTCGGCCTGGTCGGCGCACTCGATGTAGAACGAGATCGCCTCGGAGAACGTGAACTCAGGTCCGCCGTTGAGGGCGACGTACTTCTGCCCGTTCAGCTCGAAGTCGACGGTCATCACGGCCCCTTCGCGGCCGGGCGTGTTCGGCCCGTAGCGAGTCGTGCGGACGATTCGGGAGTTGGGGAAGACCGAGCAGTAGAACGTCGCGGCCTCTTCACCCTGGGTGTCGAACCAGAGGCATGGAGTTGTGGTCATGCGAGGTGAGACTCGACGCATACGCTCCGGTCATCGGGTCAGTACGACTCGTTCTGCTCGACGAACTCCTCGGGATCCTTGTCGACCGGCTTCACGCCGGTCGACCAGTGCTCGGCCTCGAACCGCAGGAACTGCACCGCGATCTCGTGCCGGAGCTCGAGCTCGGTCTGTTGGCGGAAGTCGGTGAGGTCCTGTCGTTCCTCCTCGGCCATGTGGTCGCTGTTGGCGAGGTTCGCTTCGGTGACCGCCTTCCACCACCCCTCGCTCCCGGCCGCTGACCGCCGAACCGCGCGGATCGCCTCCCGGATCTCGTTGTGGTCCTTGATCGCGTCCTCCACCTCCTCCTCGACGGAGTCGGCGTCACCGGCGCCCTTGCCGAGCTTGACCAGCTCGGGGTAGAAGAACCGCTCCTCGGCCTCCGCGTGAACCTCGAGGAGGATCTCGAGGCGCTTCCACAGCGCCTTCAGGCCGTCGTTGTCGTCGCGGGGCCACTCCTCGAGCATGCTGAACATCCGCCGCTGCTCGCCGTGCTGGTGGAGGATGACCTCGGTGATGTCCATGCCGGCGAGTATGCCGGTGCGGCCCTCTCGTGCAACCTCGACGGTGGTGGCCGCGTAGGAGTGGTGTGACCGGTCCACCTCGCGCCGGTCGCCAGCACGGAAGGAGCCGCGTCGTGACCGGACTCTCGATCGACGACCCCGAACTCGTCCAGGTGGTGACGATGCTGCGTGCCGAGCGTCGACGGCGGGCCGGCTGGTGGGCCGCCGGGGTGAGCGCGGCGGCCGGCGCCTCTGTCGCCGTGGCCGTCCCCGCGGTCGCCCGGTTCGGCGGCCCGTCCGGCATCGCGGCGCCAGCCGGGTCGGCCACCACGTCGCTGGCCACGGCGCCGGCGCCTTCCCTGCAGACGCCCAGCGGGCCGCCGTCTCTTGCTCCGGTGGTGTCGCTACAGGCCCTCTTCGGCCGGGACTGGTCGACCGACGGCACGCTGCCAGACGGGTTCGGCGGTGACCTCGCGCTCATGCAGGGGTCGCCGTCGGCGCAGGGACTGCCGGACGGGTACCGCGCGGCGGTGCGAAGCCTGCCGCTGCCGACGTCGGGGTACACCACCCTCGACGGGTTCTGCGCGCGGAGCGTCGAGAAGGGCGCCACGTTCTCGGCCTGCCAGACCTGACGACCGCGGACGGTGTCCGCGTCCATCGGGTCGACGTCGACGCGCCCAACCTCACGATCGGCACCTGGGCGACGCTACGCCTGATCCACGAACGCTCCGACGGTGTCCTGGAGCTCGTCGACGTGATCGTGTCGCACGTCGGTAGCCCGACGACGGCCGCCCAACGAAAAGAGGCTCACGCGTGGCTGGAGCGACAGCTCCCGACGATGGAGAAGGCGGTCACTGGCCTCCGGCCGCCGATGCTGACCAAGAGCTGACCGTGGTCAGCGAGTCGGGCTGAACGGCTCCAGCTCGGCCGGAACCCGGCCGCTGACGATCTGGTCGGCCAGCAGTCGACCGGTGGCCGGTCCGAGGGTGATGCCCCACATGCCGTGGCCGCCAGCCGCATACACCCGCGGCGAGCGTGTCGCGCCGATGAGGGGCAGGCCGTCCGTCGTGCAGGGTCGTGACCCGACCCACTCGTCCTCGCGACGGTCGAGGTCGGCACCGCGGAGGAACGGTCGCGCGGCGGCGGCGATGGCACGGACCCGACGCGCGTCGAGGCGGGCCTCGGGCGACCGGAACTCCATCATCCCTGCGACCCGCAGCCGATCGCCGAGCGGCGTGCACGCCACTCGTTGGGCCGGCAGGTACACGGGGCCGTCCGGCACGCGGTCCACGGGCACCGAGAAGCTGTAGCCGCGACCGGCCTGGACCACCGAGCGGACTCCGAACCGGCGGGCGAGCTTGCCCAGCCAGGCGCCGGTCGCGAGAACCGCGGCGTCGAACTCCTCGACCCCGCCGGACGTGACCACGCGCACGCCGCGGCCGCTCTCGACGATGTCGAGGACCTCCGAACCCGGACCGGTCGCGAGCTTGCCGCCGCGGGCGACGACCTCGTCTGCGAGAGCGTGCACGAAGACGCCCGGGTTGAGGAACCGCTGACCGCGCAGCCGGATCGCCGCGCCCACCTCGTCGGAGAGCAGCGGCTCGATGGCGCGCGCCTCGTCACCGGTGAGGACGTCGAACTCGATGCCCTGGCCCGCCGCGTGGATGTGCTCGATCTCCTCGAGCAGGGTGCGCCGCTCCGCGGCCGTGCGGTAGGCCGCGAGGAACGAGTTGGTTTCGACGGTGTCGGCACGGACGCCCCCGTCCTTGAGCAGGTCGAAGCTCTCCAGTGCCAGCCGGTTGATGGGGACGAGCTGGCCCATCGACCGGCGCCAGTGCGCCGCCGTGCTGTGCCGGGTGAAGCCGGCGACGAACCTCAGGAACGACGGGTTGGCGCTCGGCGGGACGTAGACCGGCGAGCTCGGGCT
>DATLQE010000084.1:0-3750 GCA_035535335.1 Lapillicoccus sp.
GCTGTCCACTCCGAGGATGTGGTCGGACTGGCTGGCGTATCCGGCATACCAGTGGGTCGGCTCGCTGTGCGGCGCGACCCGCGACGTGCTCGGCCCCTCGAAGGTGAGCTGGAAGGTCGGGCCCGGGTTGCGGAACGTCTCATAGGACACCCCGAACGGCAGGGCTGACTGCGCGGGCACGTTCGGCGCGTGGGCGAACCGGCCCTCCGGGGTGGCACCGTTGTACTGACCGCGCCGCTTCCAGAACTGGTCGTTGGCGATGTCGATCGTCCAGTCGGTGAAGGCGTCGTCACCGAAGTCGATGTTCCGGAAGTCGAGGATGCTGCCGGTGTCGGTGTCGGCGTACACCGCCAGGGCCCAGTCGCGGAACAGGTCCTCGGCCGAGCGCAGGTCCGGACCGCTGGTCTGGGCGTTGAACTGGTCGATCGCCGCCTGGACGCCGGCCATGCCGTCGGCCTGGTTCTGGAAGATCAGCTTGATGAGCAGGTCACCGGCCTGGTTGTCGTACTGGAAATCCGGGTCGTAGGTGCCGTTTCCGGCGGCGGCGCCGTTGTGGTCGCCGGGACCGTTGCCGCCGGCCCGCTCCCACAAGTAGAGGAAGTAGGTGAACGCGGCGCCGTAGTTCTCCAGGCCGCCCGCCCAGCGGGTCAGGGATGTCTCCCGGTGGAACACCTGGTGGTAGGTCAGGTGCGAGCCGCCGATGTCGTAGCCGTTGAGGAAGACCGCGAAGTCGGCGAGGCCCTCGTCGACCCACGACAGCTCGCCGGGGTCGCTGTAGTTGTGCAGGAGGTGCTCCAGCTCGTGGGCGATGACGCCCTCGTAGAGCTCGGACTGCCCGTTCGGGTTGGCCGACTGGTCGCCGATCCGGTTCGCCCAGTCGTAGGCGTCGACGGCGATGACGTTCATGCCGGCCTCGTCGATGTACTCCGGAGCGAAGTAGCCGGCGGTGTAGGTCGTCTCGGCGCAGTCGTACATGCCGGCGTCGTGCAGGTCGTAGACGATCATGACCAGCGCGTCGCTGTCCGGGTCGGTGGGATCGGCCAGGCCGACCGGGCCGTAGTGCGCCTCGTCGACGGCGAGGATGTGGTTGGTCAGCTCGCTGCCGAGGTAGGTGATCTGCGCCTGGGTCAGCACGTAGTCGGTCGCCGACTTGTCGGCGCACGGCGTGGAGTCGTCCGCCGGATTCCAGTCGACCGTCGGGTCCATGCTGCGGACGCCGGTCGGCACGGAGCCGAGGGTGTAGGCCAGGGGCACGTAGATGTAGACGTCGGTGCCACTGGGCGCGGTGCCCGCGTACACGCGCTTGAACTGCTCCTCGTACGTTCCCCCAGCGGCGCTGTCGTTGAGGTCGAGGGTGATCGTCGGGTCACCGGGATCTCCGGAGGACGCGGCGCTGGCACCGCTCGCGGCCAGCCCGCTCATGGCGGTGGCGGTGGCGAGCGCGGCGAGCGCGCCGAGCATGGGTTTCCGGGTTCGACGCATCAGAAAGGGAGCCTCCTGAAGGTGGCCCGCCCCGTCGGCGCCACAAATGCTGCGTTAATAGATGGCCGATCGGCGGAGAACACTGAAACAAACCTCAGGACCCGCTGGGAGCAGGCTGAGCATCACGATTCCGTAACGTCCTGAGGTGCCCGCTCAGGAGGTCGCGAGGCGGTCGAGCAGCCACGCGGCGATGTGGGCTCGGGCCGCCCGGCCCTCTGGCGTCGGGTGCAGTGGGTAGTCGTGAATCAACCCGGGCCCCTCGACCAGCTCGACGTCGCCAGCGGCCAGATCCGGCGCGTCGACCAGCCGGTGTGCGTCGGCGTTGAGGATGTCGTGGGTCCCGCTGACGACCAGCATGGGCGGAAGATCGTCCAACTCTCCGTGGATCGGACTGACCCACGGGTGGTCGACCGGCAGGGCACCCCGGTATGCGTCGCCGGCCGCACGGAGGCCGGGCGCCTGCAGCCACGGGTCGAGGTGCGCCCGAGCGGCGACACCGGGGTCGTCGCACGACACGTCGACCCACGGGGAGATGAGGACCAGTCCGGCGACCGGCCGGGCACCGGAGCCGGCCAGCTCCTGGGCGACGGCCAGGGCCATGCCGGCGCCGGCCGAGTCGCCGGCCAGGAACACCGATCGTCCGGGAAACCGCAACACGTCCCCGAGCAGCTCGGTCACGGCGGGGACGACGGTGTCGGCGGTGCCGACCGGCGCCAGCGGATAGACGGGAACGAGCACGGTGAGCGCCGTCTCCCGGACCAACCGCTCGACGAACCACCAGTGCCAGGTCCGCAGCTCCCGGAAGTAGGCGCCGCCGTGCAGAAAGACGAGATGGCCACTCGTGCGGCCGCCGCGCGGCCCGATCTCGTAGACCGGCCAGCCGTCAGGGCTGACGCCCTCCACCACGTTGACGCGCCAGCCGAGCCGGGACGGAGGGGCGTAGGTCGGTGGGCCGGCCCGCAGCGCGGTCATCGCCGCGCGCGTCGCCGGACCGGTCGCGTACTGCTCGTGCGCGCGGCGGATGCTTGGCGCATACCGGACCAGCCGGCTGGCCAGGCTGGGATGAGGGCCTTCCCGTCCCCTCACAGGTAGAGGCCCATGGCACCGTCGTCCTCGACGCGGCTCGCGGCGATGGCGTGGATGTCGCGCTCCCGGAGGAGCACGTAATCCCTGGACTGCAGCTCGACCTCGTGCCGGTCGTCGGCGTCGAAGAGGACGCGGTCGCCGATCTCGACCTGCCGGACCGACGGTCCGGTCGCGACCACTTCGGCCCAGGACAGGTGCTTGCCCACCGAGGCCGTAGCCGGGATGAGGATGCCACCGCCAGACTTGCGCTCGCCCTCGTGCTCGAGGGAGACGAGCACGCGGTCGTGCAGCATGCGGATCGGCAGGCCTTCACCGGCCTTGGCCCGCTTGGCGGACACGATGAGCGGGTCAGCTACGGCTGCGACGCAGCAGGCCGACCCCGATGAGCACGACCGACGTGGCTCCCAGCACGGCGGCGATGAGCTCACTGCGGACCTGGCCGTCCGGAGTATGCGTCTTCTCGGCGACCTTGATCCGCACCGCCTCGACCTCGCGGCGCAGGATCTCCCGCGGCATGAGCCGCGTCACCAGCTCGTCGATGGTCGTGGTGAGGTGGGCCCGTCGTTCGGCGAGCTCAGCCTCCAGCTGCGCGACTTCAGGTGTCAGGGGAACGGCCGGGGTCGAGCTGCTCATCGCCGGTCTCCTCCTCGCACGCGGATCGTGTCGGTCAAACCCTACAGACCGAGGTCCTTGCGCAGCATGGCGACGTGTCCGGTCGCCTTGACGTTGTACCGCGCGTCGGAGACCTTCCCTTCCTCGTCGACGACAAACGTCGAGCGGATGACCCCTTCGATCGTCTTGCCGTACAGCTTCTTCTCGCCGTAGGTGCCGTAGGCGTTGTGGACCTGCTTGTCGGGGTCGGAGAGCAACGTGATGGTCAGGCCGTCTCGCTCGCGAAACTTGGCGAGCTTCTCCGGCTTGTCGGGGCTGATGCCGAGGACCTCGATACCGCGCGCGTGGAGCGCGTCGATGGAGTCGGAGAAATCGCACGCCTGGGTGGTGCAGCCGGGGGTCATCGCCGCGGGGTAGAAGTACACGATGACGCGCTGGCCCTTGAGGTCGGACAGGGTCACGTCCTCGCCCTTGTCGTTCGTCAGCGTGAAGTCGGGCGCCGGGTCCCCGGGCTTGAGTGTCGTCGTCACGATGCCCAACCTAGCCGCGGCGGCTGCGGGGCGGCATACC
>DATLQE010000085.1:0-3731 GCA_035535335.1 Lapillicoccus sp.
CGCGGGTCGTCCTCCTCGAAAACCCTGAGGACCCGATCACCAAGTTCACGCCGCGCCTCGCCGTCATGCGGCCGAGCTGGATCCCGACCCAGGGCCCGAAGCCGCCAGGCGTCCCGCAGTCGGCAATCTGGATGCCGTACACGACGATGCTCGTGATCCTCGTCGACATCGTGAACGCGATCGACTTCAAGCCTGGCGTGTTCGTCGCCCGCGGCCACGACTACCGGGCGAGCCTGGCGCGGATGGTGGCAGCGGCATACCGGTTCGACGTCAGCGACGAGGAGCTGAACCGGATCGAGCACGCCCTGCGCGACCGTGAACGCACCTGGGCCGAACGGCGGATGCTCGCCGAGCAGGTCGTCCGCGCGACAGACTCGGTCAGCCGGCAGGTCCGCAATCTCAGCGACATCAGCGCGCCGCACCCCAAGACGCCGGCTGACGCCCTCGACTGAGGACCGGGTGGGGAGTCGGTCACCCGGTTTCCTAGGCTGCCGGTATGCCGCGACTTCCGGTCCGTCGGCGCCGCGAGCCCGCTGCCCCGGTTGCGGGTTCCGTCACGACTCTCGAGCTGTTCTTCGACCTCGTCTTCGTCTTCACGGTCACCCAGCTGACCGCGACGCTGGGGAAGGACCACGGCTGGGACGGGGTCGGGCGGGTCGTCCTCCTGCTCCTGCTCATGTGGTGGATGTACGGCGGGTACGCCTGGCTGACCAACGCCGCGCCGCCGGTCACCCCGGTGCGCCGCGTGTTTCTCCTCGTGGGCATGGCCGGGAACTTCACCATGGCGCTGGCGATCCCGCACGCCTACACGACCGACCGGGTCGTCTTCGCCGTGGGCTACCTCGTCGTGGCCGCGGTCCACACCGGCATGTACCTCACGCAGGCCGAGCGGGTCACGCCCGGCATGGTGGTCCAGCTGGCGGCCTGGAACGGGGTCGCCGTCGTCCTCATCCTCGTCGGCGCCATGGTCGGAGGCACGACCCTCGTCCTGCTCTGGGTCGCCGCGCTGCTGACCGAGACGATGCTGCCTCGGCTGGCGGCCCGAACTCCGTTGTCGCGACTGGACTCCGGGCCGGCGTTCACTCTGCGCCCGAGGCACTTCGTCGAACGCCACGGCCTCATGCTGCTGATCGTGCTGGGCGAGTCGGTCCTCGCCATCGGTGTCGGTCTGGGCAGCGGGGAGACCGCCATCGGGGTCGGCCAGGTCGTCTTCGCCGCGATCAGCCTGGGCCTCGCCGTCCTGCTCTACGCCGCGTACTTCGGCACCCACGAGGACGAGGTGGCCGAGCACGCGCTGGAGCACGTCCCGCCGGAGCGCCAGCAGGCGGTGGCGCTCCGGTCGTTCGGCTACGCGTTCGTCGTCGTCCTGCTCGGGGTGGTCCTCGCCGCGGCCGGACTTCACCACGCGCTCGAGCACCCGACGGCCCCGCTCGACCTCGGGTATGCGGCGCTGCTGGCCGGCGGCGTCGGGATCACGTGGGTGGGGTTCGGTGCGTTCCGGTGGGCCGTGGGACGCGCCGGCGCCCGTATGCGGGTGGTCGGCGGCGTGGTTCTCGCCGCGGCGACGTGGCTGGGTCCGGTGTCCGGGTTCGTCGAGCTGGTCGCCCTCGTCGCCGGCTCGGTGGCGATCCTGCTCATCGAGCGCCGGCTGGCGTTCAGGTGATCGCCGGCGGCAGCAGTGAGATCTTCGCCCAGATCTTGCGGGACATGCCGGTGGTCAGCGTCTCGATGGTGCTGACCGTCTCGAGGACCACGGCGTCCTGGGACTCCTCGGCGCACAGCGCCGCCACCTTGCCGACGAGGCTCAGCATCTCCGAGCAGTAGTCGAGGTAGCTCTCCATCTCGTCCCGGTTCAGACCCACCGTGACCGACTGGCTGGTCGACTGCCACCCGGGCCGCAGGCGGTCGGGGTCCTTGGTGAGCTGGTGCATGTCGATGACGTGCGCCAGGGACCGCAGCCGGTGGAGCAGCCCGAGCAGTCGCCGTCGTTCGAGCCGGTCCGGCAGGGCGACGAGGAAGTAGACGGCGATCGCCACGAACACGAGGTCGTTGACCAAGCTCTCGGCCAGGGGGATCCAGTCGACGGACGGCCCGCTGAGCGCGGTACGGAACGCGGCGACGAGCGCGTAGACGGCGGCGGCCACGAGGACGACGGCCACTGGCCGGCATACCGCCCTCAGCACGCGCAGCCGCGCGCGGATACTCGAGGCGGCCGAGTCGGTTTCGCCGGCCAGGGCGGACAGCTGACCGGCCACGAGGCCGAGGTTCCGGTCCGGGAACCGGGCCAGGATGCGGCGCCGCAGCCGGTCGATCGTCAGCTGGACCTGCATCGCGTCCAGGCGACGGGGCGGACCGCTGATCCCAGCCAGGCTGCTGGCCGAGTCACCGGGCGTCATGGCCGCGACGATAGCGGTGCCGTTTCCTCCTCCTCCGACTTCGATGCGTGGACGCGGGGCATGGCGAAGGCCGCCGCCGCGGTGAGCACGCCCACCACGAGCACCGCCACGAACACGGCGGCGGCCGCGTCGACCACCGCGCCGGGCTGGTTCGGACCACCGGACGCGTCGAGGATGGCGTTGGCCACCGCTCCGAACACGGCCACACCGACGGCACTGCCGATCGAGCGGGCGAACATGTTGGCCCCGGTCACCACCCCGCGCTCCTCCCAGCCGACGCTGGCCTGCGCGGCGATGAGGCTCGGGGAGGCGACCAGACCGAGCCCCAATCCCATGACGAAGCAGGACACGGCGACGACGGCGACCTGCGGCGTCTGGGCTCGCACGACAAGGAGGGCCATGCCGAGGAGGAGCAGCCCCATCCCGATGAGCACGGTGGTGCGGAACCCGTACCGCATATAGAACAGCCGACCCGAGAACGTCGCCGCGATCGGCCACCCGAGCGTCAATGCCGCCAGGGCCAGTCCGGCCACAAGTGGCGGCGAGCCGACGGATACCTGGAGATACGTTGGGACGTAGGTGGTGAGACCGATGAGGACGGCGCCGACGCCGAGGGCGAGAAGTCCGGTGGTGAGCAGCAGCCGGCGGCTGAGCACCCAGAGCGGGAACACCGGCTCGGCCGCTCTCCGCTCGACGAGCACGAAGGCGACGAACAGGACCGCTCCGATGGCGAACACCGCGATGCTCGTCGGTGACGCCCACGCCCACGCCTGCCCGCCCTCCAGGACGCCGAGGATGAGCAGCGTCATCGCGCTGGTGAGCAGCGCGGCGCCGGTGTAGTCGATCCGGTGCTCGCGGCGCTCGACGCGCTCGTGGAAGTTGCGCCAGATCAGGGCGCCGGCGAGGAGGCAGAGCGGAACGTTGACGAAGAAGATCCACCGCCACAGGTGGAGCTGCGCGAAGAGCCCGCCCAGTGCCGGCCCGACGACCGACGAGGCGCCCCAGACACTGGCGATGTAGCCCTGCACCCTGGCCCGCTCGGCGACGGTGTAGATGTCCCCGGCGATGGTGATCGCCATCGGCTGCACGGCCCCGGCGCCCAGCCCCTGCACCGCTCGGAACGCGATGAGGGCCGGCATGCTCCAGGCGAACCCGCAGAGGACGGAGCCGAGGAGGAACAGAGCGATCCCGAAAAGCATGAGCGGTTTCCGCCCTACCGTGTCGGCGAGCTTGGCGTAGACCGGTACCGAGACCGCCTGGGCCAGCAGGTAGACGGAGAACAGCCAGGGGAACGCCGAGAACCCGCCCAGCTCTCGCACGATCGACGGAACCGCC
>DATLQE010000086.1:0-12334 GCA_035535335.1 Lapillicoccus sp.
CCGTCGGGCGGACGACGCCCCACTCTGGCTACCGTCGCGGCATCGGCCGGGGTGTCCCGCGCGACGGTGTCGAAGGTCGTCAACGGCCGACCCGATGTGGGGCCGGCGACCCGAGCACGCATCGAGGCGCTTCTCGAGAAGCACCACTACGTGGCCCGCCGGGTCAACGGCGCCGCCCGCCCGACCGGTCGCCCCACGGTCGAGCTCGTCTTCGACGGCACGCTGAACGCCTACTGCACAGAGATCATTGAGGGGGTCCTGGAGACGTCGGCGACGAGCTCGGTCGCGGTGGCGTTGAGCCTGCGTACACCGGCCCAGCACCACGCGCCCTTGGACCGGCTGACAGCGTGGGCGCGCGAGCTTGCGGCTGCCGGACGCTGCGCAGTCATCGCTGTGGTCAACGACATCACGGCCGGGGACCTCACTGCCTTGGCCCGCGCACACCTGCCGCTGGTCGTGATCGACCCGCTCGACGTGCCGACCGCCCGAGTGACGAGCGTCGGCTCGACGAACTTCACCGGCGGTTTCGTCGCCACAAGGCATCTCCTCGGGCTCGGGCACCGAGACATTGCCTATCTGGGCGGGCCGGCGCGGGCTGCGTGCAACCAGGCCCGGATGCACGGCTACCGTGCCGCGATGGAGGCCGAGGGGGCGCCGGTGCCAGAGGGATACGTCCGCAATGGCCACTTCCGGTATGCCGACGGCCTCACGATCGGCGCCGAGCTCCTGGATCTCGCGGTTCCGCCGACCGCAGTGTTCGCCGGGAGCGACCCGACCGCCGCCGGGGTGCTTGAGGCGGCACGCGCCAGAGGCCTGCGTATCCCGCAGGACCTGAGCGTCGTCGGCTTCGACGACACCCAGGTCGCCCGCCTGACCTCGCCGACGCTGACGACCGTGCGCCAGCCCCTGCGGGAGATGGGCGGCGTCGCTCTGAAGACCGCCATGCGCCTTGCGGCGAGAGAGAAGCTCGAGTCGCACCACGTCGAGCTGGCGACGGAACTGGTGGTACGCGGCTCGACGGCACCCCTCCGCGGGGGAGAGCAGCAAAATCACCACAACGATCACCGAGATCGAACCGATCACCGAAATCAGGAGGACGTTGATGTCACCCCAGCCCACCCGTGACGACAAGTTCAGCTTCGGTCTATGGACCGTCGGTTGGCAGGCCAGGGACCTATTCGGTGAGGCCACGCGGCCGGTCCTGGCGGCCGTCGAGGCGGTGCACAAGCTCTCGGAGCTGGGGGCCTTCGGCATCACCTTCCACGACGACGACCTGATCCCGCCGGGCAGCACCCCCGACGAGCGGGAGCGCATCCTCGGCGAGTTCCGGGCCGCGCTGGCCGAGACGGGGATGGTCGTGCCGATGGTCACGACCAACCTGTTCCACGACCCCGTGTTCAAGGACGGCGGGTTCACCAGCAACGACCGGACCGTGCGGCGCTATGCCATCCGCAAGGTGATGCGCAACATCGACCTCGCCGCCGAGCTCGGCGCCCAGACCTACGTCTTCTGGGGCGGACGGGAGGGGTCCGAGGTCGACTTCGCCAAGGACATTCGCTCTGCACTCGACCGCTACCGCGAGGCCATGGACACCCTGGCCGCCTACGTGATCGAGCGCGGCTATGCCATGCGGTTCGCCATCGAACCGAAGCCCAACGAGCCGAGAGGAGACATCCTGCTTCCCTCTATCGGGCACGCCCTCGCCTTCATCAACGAGCTCGAGCACGCCGACATGGTGGGGATCAACCCAGAGACCGGTCACGAGCAGATGGCCAGCCTCAACTACACCCATGGGATAGCCCAGGCTCTGTGGGCGGGCAAGCTGTTCCACATCGACCTCAACGGGCAGAAAGGCCCCCGCTACGACCAGGACCTGGTGTTCGGGTACGGCGACCTGCTCCAGGCCTTCTCCACCGTCGACCTGCTGGAGAACGGAGCTCCCGGCGGCGGCCCGGTCTACGACGGTCCCCGGCACTTCGACTACAAGCCGCTGCGCACCGAGAACATCGACGGCGTGTGGGAGTCGGCGCTGGCCAACATGGAGCTTTACGTCAGCCTACGGGAGAAGGCGCGGGCGTTCCGCGCCGATCCCGAGGTGAAGGAGGCGCTGGAGGCGGCCAAGGTCGCCGAGCTCGCACAGCCCACCCTCGGCGACGGCGAGAGCCACGGTGACCTGCTCGCGGACCGATCGGCGTTCGAGGACTACGACATCGACCGCGCCCGCACCCAGGGCTACGGCTTCGCCCGTGTGCAGCGCCTCGCGATCGAGCACCTCCTCGGAGTGCGCTGAGAGATCCGAAGCGCCCCCTCGCCGGACCATCGGCGATGTAGGGCATCGTGGCGGCCGACGTTCCTCACCGCTCGACCTGCAGCTCATGCGCGATGAGGGAAAGGAATGATGCTGACTCAGGATCACAACCTGCAGAAGTTGATCGATGCTGTCCGTGCCGACGTAGCCCCGCTCCACGGTGAAGTCGTGCGCTACGGCCAAGTCGTCTGGACGGCCGGCAAACCTCTCCGACCGCGTGCCGAGCGCCGATCTGTTCGTCATCAAGCCGTCAGGCGTGTCATAGGAGGGCCTCATGCCGGAAGACATGATCCTTTGTGACCTGAGCGGGGCCGTCGTTCCTGGCTCTGCTGGCGGTGAGCGCAGTCCTTCGAGCGACACCGCCGGACCACGGAAGGAGCACGATGACCACCTCGCAGCAGCGTCGCCGTCCTGAGGACGTCGCCGAGCGCGTCGAGTCCCTCCTGGCGCAGATGACCCTGGCCGAGAAGGCTGGACAGCTGACCCAGCTCTTCTACTTCGACCTGCCGCCGCAGGGCGCCGGCGAGGGCGGTCTACCGATCGACCTCAGCGCGCAGCCGGCGATGGTCGAGGCGAGCGCGGCCGAGGGCCGGGTCGGGTCGCTGCTCTTCCTCCGGGACCCGGCCGAGATCAACCGCTTGCAGCGCCTGGTCATCGACGGCAACCGACTCGGCATCCCCGCGCTGATCGGGTTCGACGTCATCCACGGGCTGCGGACCATCCTGCCGGTGCCGATCGCCATGGCCGCCTCGTGGGACCCGCAGGTCGTCGAGAAGGGCCAGGCCGTCGCCGCCCGGGAGGCCCGAGCCGTCGGCAGCCACTGGACGTTCGCGCCGATGGTCGATATCGCCCGTGATCCGCGGTGGGGACGGATCATCGAGGGGGCCGGCGAGGACCCGTACCTCGGCTCAGCGATGGCGGCCGCGCAGGTACGCGGGTTCCAAGGTCCCGCCCTCGGCGCCCCGGAGCGCATCATCGCCGGCCCCAAGCACTTCGCCGGATACGGTGCGGCGCTCGGCGGTCGCGACTACGACGAGGTGAACCTCTCGGACTCCGAGCTGTGGAACGTCTACCTGCCCCCTTTCCGGGCCGCGGTCCAGGCCGGCGCAGGGAACGTCATGACCGCCTATATGGACCTCAACGGCATACCGGCGACCGGCAACCACTGGCTGCTCGTCGACGTGCTCCGGGACGCGTGGGGGTTCGAGGGCTTCCTGGTCAGCGACGCGCAAGCGGTGCACAACCTGCTGACGCACGGCTTCGCCTCAGACCTGACCGACGCCGCCGCCCGGGCGGTCTCCGTCGGACTCGACCTCGAGATGGCGACCGACGACCCCGCATACGCGCATCTGCCCGACGCAGTCGAGCAGGGGCTGGTGGAAGAGCAGGTCCTGGACACCTGCGTCAGGCGAATCCTGACCGCCAAGCTGCGGATGGGGCTGTTCGACGAACCCTTCGTCGACGAGGAGCGAGCCCGGACCGTGCTGGCGGACCCGGCGCACCGGCAGGTCGCCCGCACCGCTGCGCAACGCGCCGCGGTCCTCCTGCGCAACGACGGCGACCTCCTGCCCCTGACCGAGCCGAGCTCCATCGCCGTCCTGGGACCGCTGGCCGACTCGAGACGGGACACCATCGGGCCCTGGGTCTTCGACCAGGACCTGGACGAGACCGTGACCATCCTGCAGGGCATCCGAGACCGGGCCGGCGCCGACGTCCGCGTCGACTACGCACCTGGCCTCCCACCCGCATACCGAGTCTTCCCATCGATGTTCGACATGTTCGGCGGCAACACGCCGCCCGAGCCGGAGGACTTCGACGACAAGGCCGAGCTGGAGCGCGCCGTCTCCCTGGCCACTGACGCCGACGTGGCCGTGGTCGTGGTCGGCGAGTGGCAGAACATGATCGGCGAAGCGGCCTCCCGGTCCAGCCTCGAGCTGCCGGGGCAGCAGCTGGAGCTACTGAAGGCCGTCGGGGCGACGGGCACCCCGGTCGTCCTGCTCGTCATGAACGGGCGTCCGCTGGACCTGCGGTGGGCCGCCCAGAACGTTCCGGCCATCCTCGACGTCTGGTACCCCGGTAGCCAGGGCGGTGCGGCCGTCGCCGACCTGCTGTTCGGAGACGTGGCTCCGGGCGGGAAGCTGCCGTTCACCTGGCCGCGGACCGTGGGGCAGGTGCCGATCATCTATAGCCACACCATCTCCCACGAGCCTGCCAACCAGGCCCGGCGATACTGGGACGAGGAGAGCACGCCGCTCTACCCCTTCGGGCACGGATTGTCCTACGGGCGTTTCGAGTACGCCGATCTCACTCTCGATCGCGATCAGATCCAGGCCGGGGACGAGGCGACCGCTCGCGTCACCGTGACGAACGTCGGCGACCGTCCTGGGGACGAGGTGGCCCAGCTGTACATCCACCAGCGGCACGGCACGGCCTCACGACCCGTGCGCGAGCTCAAGGGCTTCGAGCGCCTGAGTCTCGAGCCCGGGGAGTCGCGGACCGTGACCTTCCGCCTCGGGCCCGATGAGCTGCGGTACTGGAACGCCGCGACGCGCGATTGGGTCGTCGACTCAACTGACGTCGACGTCTACGTCGGTGGCGACTCGACGGCGTCCTTGTCCACCTCTCTGTCGGTGGCGGGGTCGACGCCCGGACTCGACCAGGATCGCGGGGTCTGAGGGTTGGCGATGTCGCGAACGGGGCCGATGAAGGTCGGGGTCATCCGCGCGGGCATGATCAGCACCTAGTATTTGGACAACCTCACGACGTTCCCCGATGTCCAGGTGGTGAGGATCGGCGACCTCGACGTGGAACGAGCTGCGGCGCAGGCGACCGCCTACGGCGTGCCGGCGTCGGGGTCAGCACGGTTGATCGCCCAGACCAGCCCTCGGGGACCGTGCGCCCGATTCACGAGCCGGACTGCTATCACAAGGGTTCGTAGGTGGCGTTTCGCAAAGAGGGATGCAGAGTGGCATTGGCTGCGGCAACGAGCATCTCGATTCTTTCGGCGTGTGGTCCGTACCTCTCGAATATGACGTCTGAGTTTTTCACCGAGTTGCGGACCCTGACTTCGTTTGAGAACAGAACGGTCCCTCCGTTCGCAGGGTAGTGTCCCGCGGGACCCTTGAACGGGACGAAGGTGTAGCCGACCTGGTAGTCGCTGAGCCAGGCTCGTAAGCACAGCTCGTTGTCATAACCGATGCCGGGCTCGCCCACCTGCGAGAAGGAATACTCCCAGCCGCCGAGGGCTTCGTAGATGCGCCTACGGATGAAGTACGGTCCGATGTTCACGTGATGGACAAACCGGAAATCTTCATCCCCCCAGATGCGCTTCGCCATTGCGGGATCGGGATCAAAGCTGTCGAACCCCATGAAGCCGCCGACAATCGCGAGCCTGGGGTTGTTGGCGAACTGTTCAAGCACCGAATCAAGCCAGTTGGTGTCACGGGGAATGAGGTCATCGTCCTGAACAAGACACACGATTTCGGATCGGGCGAACCTGATGGCCCGATCGAGGATCCGGATCTCGTGGAGGTCATTCGAGTGGATCAGGAAGTCGTTACGCCGAGTGAGATACGACATCCACTTCTCGTGCGACCCATCCAGGGAGCCGTCCTCACAAACGATCAACTCGTGGTCACCCAGACGTCGGACGCCGTCAACCAGCTGCTCGATGTTGGAAATGCGGTTGAATGACTGGAGGATGAGGGCCAGCCGAGGCGACTCCTGATACAGGTCTGTCGAAGAGCTCCGCTTCCGCTTGTCCGCTTTGACACGTTCGATCATGTCCGGGTCGAGAGCGCTCATGACCCATCCACCGAGTTCTTGGCGCTGTGCGCCACGGAGCCTGGTCGTTCCACTACGCCACCCGGCCTGCGGTGCGTGTTGGTATGTGCCAGCTCGGGAGCGTTCAGCAGCACCGTTCTGGCCAAACTCGACCCGTTGTGAACGAGGTACTGGCACCGGCTCAGAAGCAAGTAGTCGACAACGGCCTCCTCGCCGTTCTTGGCCGCGACGTCGCGGTTAGCGGCGATGTAAGCCGGCATGATCCATCCCGTCGGACCGTGACCAGCGGGCACACCGTGTTGATGGCGGACGCTGTCGTAGGACACAACACGTTCGGGAAACGCCTCGGCCAACTGGCTCAACGACGACTCCTCGTCCGTTGCGACGAATATCTTAGCTCCGGGCCGAATGTGCAGCAGGCGTTCGATCTCAGCGACATATCGGGACATCACCAGAGAGCCTTGCCGGAAGGCGCGGACTTCCTGCATTGACGTCGCATCGGTCCCGCGAGCATGCACTCCGATGACGTCATGTCCGGCAAGATGGGCACCGAAGAAACGCTCCACCTTCTCCCCAATGTAAGGGCGAGGCCGAACAAAGTTGTCCAAGATCTCCTTCGCCTCCCTCCTCAAGACATCATCCGGATCATCCCATTGATAAGGGATCCGCAAGGCAAGGCCCCTGAGCCGGGAATGATCACCAAAGTGACTAGAGACGAAGGTTTGTTCACTGGCAAGGTACCCCACCTGGTAAGGAGAGGGCCGATTCGCGCAGATGAGCGCCTTGACACGTTCCGGTATTTTTGCCACTGGATAGTCCGGATACAGCGGTTCGAAGTAGTATTCCCAGACCGTGTCTGCTCCGCAGTAGCCGTTGGGCGTCCAATAGCATGTACCGTCACCGAAGTAGGCGACGGGAATGCGGTTCTCAGCGACCGCCCAGGGGATCTGAGAGACGACCTGCTGGACGAGGGAGAACAAACCCACGTCTCGCTCACTGATGATGTGAAGGCGCGGCCGCGCCTTGCTCACCGCTGCCGCCCCGTCCCGCTGGATGAGCTGACCGGACTGATGAGGCGAACCGGTGGGGCATGACCGCCACGTTGCTCGTCTGCCGCCACATCCCCACCGTTCTCTACGGCCGGCTCATGCCTCGGGCACGGCGCAGCCAGCTTCCGGACAGCCCCCGTCCGCTCCCGGCCGTAGCGTACGACGCGGTCCGCACTCTCGCAGTCCGAGGAGGCTCGCCATGGAGTCGCATCGCGGATGAGGTCATCGTGAACACCGGTTCGACTCACGATCGCGCCAAGCGCGTGGCCGGATTGGCTCGCACCGCCCGATGTGTATGGTCGGGACACCTCGGCTCCAAGCCAGAGCGCGAGGGCACGCCCTTTTGGCCCCAAGGGGGAAACTTGATGGACAGCTCCATGAATGGCTCCGGACTCCGATATAGCGGAGAATCCGTGCTGGTGACCGGGGGCGCGTCGTTCATCGGCAGCCACCTCGTCGAGCTGCTGGTAGCGCAGGGAGCACGCGTTAGGGTCGCCGACGACTTTTCTAGTGGCTCGATGCGGAATCTCTACGGCGTGAGCGGTGAGATCGAGATCTTCGCCGGTGACCTGCGAGACCCTGGCGTGGCGGCACGCACTGTTGACAGCGTGCAGACCGTTTTCCATTTGGCCGCTCTGCATGGCGGACGTGGCTATATCGACACCCACCCCGTCGAGTGCACCAGCAACATGCAGCTCGATCATGTCGTCTTCAGTGCGGCGGTTGCCGCAGGAGTCACCCGGCTCGTCCACGCGAGCTCGGCCTGTGTCTACCCAGTGGACCTGCAGGCGAGCGACAGCGAACGACTCTTGTTGCGCGAGGAGGACGCGAACTTCCACGAGCCCGGGAAGGCGTTCGCGGATGGCGAGTACGGATGGGCAAAGCTCATGGGTGAACTTCAATTGCACGCCTTTCACAAGCAATACGGCGTAGATGCGATCGCCGCCCGCATCTTCACCGCTTACGGTGAGCGGGAGAACGAGTCCCACGCCGTGATCGCTCTGATCGCGAAGGCTGCAGCCAAACTGGATCCGTATCCTGTTTGGGGTGACGGCAAGCAGACTCGAAACTTCACGTACGTACGAGACACCGTTCAGGGTCTGGCGCTGGCTGGTCGTCTTACCGGTCATCAGGTACTCAATGTCGGATCCGCACGCCACCACACAGTCCTGGAGCTGATGGACGTCATCTTCGATCACCTTCAGTGGCGTCCGGCAGACTTCACGTTTGAGCTGGACAAGCCGGTCGGGGTTCGGAGTCGAGCTTCGGACAACACCCGGATACAGGCGCTGACTTCGTGGGAGCCGGAAACGTCTTTGTCGGAAGGAATCGCACGAACCATCGATTGGTACGTCGCGAGCACTCCCCCGGAACGGCTCGCACGACTCGAGGAGCTACTGCTGTCTCGCTGAGCGGCAGGCTGCCGAAGCCGACGAAGACCGTCCGGGCTGGGCGGTTCACCGCTCGGCACGATGCGGTGGAGATCGTGACGCCACCTGCTCGGGGTCGAGATGGCGCCACGACTCAACCAGGAGACACCGATCTGGTCTCGACATGATGCCAGGCGTGCTTGAGCCGAGCGTGACGCCCGACGAGACGAACCGGTTTCAATCTGGCGCCTCCGTGGGCGGTTCGTCGGTGAGCTCTCCCTCCCTAGCGGCAGCTGAGCTGTCGCTGATCTCGAGCTCGGCCTGGTTGTCCAGCGGCGACACGTAGCCCGGTGGTTCTGGCGGCTCAGGAGTAACCGGCGGGAACACCGTTCCATCCGGCCGAAGGTGGCTGGTGATGCTGGGCACTGGCTGGGGCCGATGTGTGGTCATCGTGTTTCGTGGGCCAGGGGATCGACCTCGTCCTCCGCACCGGGTAAGGGGTCGAGGGGACACGACATGGGTAGAGGAAGCCCCCGCTTCAGCGCCTCGTCCCGCACGGCGTGCAGCCGGGCGAAACCCCCCTCCAGCTCGTCGCGGACTTCCCAGCGGGCGCATTCCGAGCGCACCTCAGCCAAGAGGTCTTCGTCGGTCAAAGCCGACGCGTCGGCAGCGGTCACCAGTGTCTCCTTTCGTCTCCCCGAGCGCGTTCGTCCTTGCGCATCGACAGGCCCCGAGCCCCGCTCACACCCGAACAGACTCCCCTGAGCCGAGCGGATGACGCTGCCGCCTCTAGCGCTCCATCAGCCGACGCGCACGCGACCACTGTTGAGAGAACCCAGGACCCATGTCATCCCGCTGGCCGGTAGGCGTCAGGCGTCCACGGCGTCGGAAGGTGGCACTGGCCTGATCGCCTCACTGCGACAACGGCATCGACGGCTGTAACGAAGCGGTCGGCGGGCCGATGTCACAGCTGTCGTGGCGTCATCCGGACCCCCGAGCGGGTGGCGCCACGGCTTCGATAGGCCTGCTCGGGCGGGTGTGTCGTCGAGCGTGGTGAGGTGGACGGGGTTGGCGATGACGCCGTCACGTTGCGCGGAGGACGTGGCTGGCGGTTATGGTCCGACAGGTGAGCGCCATGTCGTCTGAGGGGACGTCATCGGAGCTGAGCCAGGAGCGCGTGACCGCGCTCATGCCCATGGTGCGCCGCATCGTGCTGGCGCGGGTGGGACGCCATCCTGCGGCGGACGACTTGATCCAAGAGATCCTGGTGCGTGTTCTGGCGGCCTTGCCTCGGATCGAGGAGGGGATGCTCGAGCCCTACGCGATCGTGACCGCGCGCAATGTCGTGGCCTCCATGTGGCGAGATGACGACCGACAGCGGCGCAACCTGCACCGCGTCGTGGACCTGCAGCTACCGGAGCGGCCAGACGAGCAGCTGGTGGCGTCAGAGGAGCAGACCGCGATCGCGCAGGCCCTGTCTCGGCTGAGCGACCGGGAACGGGAAACCCTCGTTGCCCACGAGGTCGCCGGAGATGACACCCATTCGCTTGCGTCACGGACAGGGTCGACCGCTGGTGCGGTTGCGGCGCAGCTCAACCGCACCCGCGCGCGTCTGCGGGTGGAGTACCTGTTGGCCCTCGAGCACGCCGAACCGCCGACCGAGGCGTGCCGACCCGTGCTCCTGGCACTGTCGAGCGGTGACCGGCGACGACAGCACGCGGTCGATGCGGCGCGCCACGTGTTGGAGTGTGACCTGTGCGCCCGGCTCAGCTCGCCACTGCTGGCGCGGGGACACCAGCGCGAGGACGTGGTTCAGATACCCGTCTCCGTCGACTCCGACGTCGTCGCGGCCCGGCGCGCGGCACGAGAGCTGGCGGCTCGGCTCGGATTCTCCGGGACTGATCTGACCATCCTCGCGACCGCCGTTTCAGAGGTCACCCGCAACATCGTGAAGTTCACCGATGGCGGTGAGGTCGTGGTGGAGCTGGTCGAGGACCAAGGTCGCAAGGGCGTTCAGGTGACGGCCCGAGACGCCGGTCCTGGCATACCGGACGTTGAGCAGGCGATGACTGATGGGTACAGCACGTACGACGGACTGGGGCTCGGTCTTCCAGGTGCGCGGCGCCTGATGGACGAGTTCGCGGTCGTGTCTCAGACCGGTCGGGGGACCACTATCACCATGACCATGTGGGTCAAGGAAGGACGACGATGAGCCGAGAGCAGGCGCCCACGGACGCCACGCAGACGACGGACGACGCGAGGGTTACGACTGACTCGAACGTTGCGGCCGACCCAACGGTCACAGCAGAACAGGAGCAGCTGCTCCCGCAGCTCGTCGCCCACCTGCGCGAGCATCGGGCCAAGCTCCGCGAGGAGTGGGTCGGCCGGATCCGAGACACTCATCTCCTTCAGGCCATGACGCCCCAGGAGATGGCCGCCGAGACCACGTCGGTCTACGACAACTACGTCGAAGTCCTCGAGACCGGCAGCGTAGAAGCGCTCCAGCACTACGCCCGAGACCTGTCCGAGCGAATCATTCCGCGCGGAGTCGAGACCCACGAAGTAGTCGGGATCGTCCTGCTCCTGCGAGATGTCCTGGCCCGCTCACTCTTCGAGAAGTACCAGCGCGACTTCGCGCTGCTCAACCGAGTCCTCGACGCCTACGAGCCGGCCGCGAACCGGATCGCCAACACCGTCGCCGTCAGCTTCGTCGACGAGCGAGAACGCGTCATCCGGCAACAGCAGGACGCCATCCGCGAGCTGTCCACCCCCGTGCTGCCAGTCCGCGAGCGGCTGCTCATCCTGCCTATCATCGGCGTGTTGGACGGTGAGAGGGCTCGACAGCTGACCGAACAGCTGCTGACCGGCATCCGCACGCACCGGGCAAAGGTCGTCGTCATCGACATCACCGGCGCCCCAGACGTCGACGCGAACGTCGCCAACCACCTGGTGCAGACCGTCGACGCGTCACGCCTCATGGGTGCCAGCGTCATCATTACCGGGCTCTCCCCCACCATCGCTCACACCCTGGTGACGCTCGGGGTCGACCTGAGCAAGATCCACACCATGGGCGACCTGCAGGGTGGACTCGAGGAAGCGGAACGGCTGTTGGGCTTCAAGGTGAAGAGGAAGGATGGTGCTCCCACGCCGTGAACTCCGGCCCGGCGCTCGTCTCGATCCTGCGGCAGGGCTCGTACCTGATCGCGTCGGTCCACACTGCCCTCGACGACACCGAGATGGTTCGTTTCCGCCGGGACCTGATCGACCAGATCGGCCGGTACCGAGCACGCGGGGTCATCATCGACGTAGCGGCCCTCGACGTTCTGGACTCGTTCGGGTTCAACACGCTGCGGAGCATCGCCGAGATCGCCCGCCTCCGCGGCGCCGAGACGGTGATCGTCGGCATCCAGCCGGACGTCGCCTTGGCCATGGTGGAGCTCGGCATGCGAACCGGGCCGGTGTCCACCGCCCTTGACCTCGAGGAAGGCCTGGACGTGCTCCACGCCCGCCTCTCGGGAGTGCCCGACCGGCTGTCCCGTCGTGATTGAGCGCGAAGCCTTGACCCGGGACTACGGCACGACCTTCCTGCGGTACCTCCCCGCCCATGACGAAGCCGCCCTGGCACGCGCATACGAACTGGGCCGGGAGGCGGTCGCCTCGGGAGTGAGCCTGCTCGACATCCTCGGCATCCACCACACGATCCTCGCCGAAATCCTGCACGACTCCCCGGACGAGATGAGCGACCTGGTGGCGTCGGCCGCCGTGTTCCTCGCAGAGGCCCTGGCCCCCTACGACATGGCTCAACGAGCCCTACTCGACGACGG
>DATLQE010000087.1:0-17272 GCA_035535335.1 Lapillicoccus sp.
ACGATCCAGGTCTCCAGCGACTCCACCGACAGGCCGGAGAACAGCGAACCGATCCACCCGGTCAACGGAAAGTGCACCCAGGTGTCCTGGCCGGTACGCAGCCGGCCGGCCAACGCGTACTCCAGCCCCCGCAGCAGCCCGATACAGAAGGTGACCCCGAGGATGGTCAGCTCCACGTAGTAGGCCTGCCACCACGTCGAGCCGAAGAACCGCGACCGCCGGCCCCCGTCACCATCGGAACGCCGCGGATGCCGCAGCTGCCGGATCACCATCAGCACGACGATCGCGACGAACCCGCCCACGCCGAAGATGTCGGTGACCCACTCGTACGCAGGCCACGCCCCGATCAACGGCAACGCCCAGTCCGGGTCCACCAGCTGCCCGAACGCATTCACCAACGTGAAGAACAGCACCCCGAACGCGATCATCGTGAACCAGTGCGCCACCGCCACCACCGGAAGCCGGGCCATCCGGGTATGCCCCAGGAACTCCCGGAACAAGGTCACCCACCGGGCCGCGGGATGGTCGGTCCGGGACTCGGGCTGGCCCAGCCGGAACGTCCGCACGAACGCGTTGATCGCCTGGACGAACAACGCGACCGCGGTCAGTGTCACCGCTCCGCAGACCACCAATGCGACGATCTGCAGGACGGTCATGATCGGGGAGTCTACTGGCGGGTAAGCGCGCGCTCACCCGCCTGTGACGGCCGTCCCACGACCGGGTGGACGTGCGCCGAGGCGTTGCCTGCGTTTGCCCGGCGAGTGCACGGGCATACCGGCCCCGTGACGAACTCGACATCTGGTGACGGCATCCCTCCCGGCGTTCCGACCGCTGCTCCGCCCTCGCTCGAGGAGCCGGTGAAGCCCACGGATCCGCCGCGGCCCAAACGCGACCAGGCCGGTCCGGCCACGGTCACGCCCACCGGCGCGGCGACCGATCTGCCGGCCGAGAGCGTGGCTCAGCAGGGCGCATACCTCACCACCGCGCACGGCCACCGGCTGCGCGACTCCGACCACTCCCTCAAGGCGGGACGCCGCGGTCCGGTCCTCCTGCAGGACCATCACCTGCGCGAGAAGGTCAGTCACTTCGACCACGAGCGGATCCCCGAGCGAGTCGTCCACGCCCGCGGAGCCGCCGCGCACGGCACCTTCGTCGCCAACGGCGCCGCCGAGGGCATCTGCCAGGCGGCGTTCCTCGCCGCGGGCGTCGAGACACCGGTCTTCGTCCGGTTCTCAACGGTGCTCGGATCGCGCGGGTCGATGGACACGGCGCGTGACACCCGCGGGTTCGCGACGCGCTTCTACACGACGCAGGGCAACTACGACCTCGTGGGCAACAACATCCCGGTGTTCTTCATCCAGGACGGCATCAAGTTTCCCGACATCATCCATGCGGCCAAACCCCATCCGGACCGTGAGATCCCGCAGGCGCAGAGCGCCCACGACACGTTCTGGGACTTCGTGTCGCTGCACACTGAGGCGCAGCACCACGCGATCTGGAACATGTCCGACCGCGGGATCCCGCGCTCGTACCGGACCATGGAGGGCTTCGGCGTCCACACCTGGCGGATGGTCAACGCCGACGGCGCGACCTCCCTGGTGAAGTTCCACTGGAAGCCCAAGCAGGGCGTGCACTCCCTGACGTGGGAGGAAGCTCAGCTGGCCGCCGGTCAGGATCCCGACTTCCATCGACGCGACCTCGCCGACGCCATCGAGGCGGGTGCCTTCCCGGAGTGGGACCTCGGGGTCCAGGTGATGCCGGACACCGAGGAGCAGACGTTCGAAGGCATCGACCTGCTCGACGCGACCAAGATCGTGCCCGAGGAGCTGTGCCCGGTGCAGGTCATCGGCACGATGATGTTGCACGCCAATCCCGGGAACTACTTCGCCGAGACGGAGCAAGTGGCGTACAACGTCTCCAACCTCGTCCCCGGCATCGACGTCACCGACGACCCGCTGCTCCACGCGCGACTGTTCTCCTACCTCGACACCCAGATCACCCGGCTGGCCGGGCAGAACTGGCCGCAGATCCCCATCAACCGTGCGCACGCCGACATCAACGACAACCTGCGCGACGGCTACCACCAGAGCGCCGTGCATGCCGGTGTCGCTCCCTACCGGCCCAACTCGCTGGACGGTGGGTGTCCGTTCACCGCGGGCGACGCGGAGGGCGCGTTCATCGACGTCCCGGTTCCGGTCGCGGCCAGCGTCAAGCAGCGCGGCAACCCGGAGTCCTTCGACGACCACTTCAGCCAGGCCGGCCTGTTCTTCCGGTCGCTGGCTCCCGTCGAGCAGGACCACGTCGTCGCGGCGTACGCGTTCGAGCTCAACAAGTGCTGGGACCAAGTCGTGCGGGATCGCCAGCTGCGGGCGCTGGCCAACATCGACGACGACCTCTGCGAGCGCGTCGCGGCCGGCGTCGGCCTACCCGTCCCCGAGGCCTCCGAGGCCCCAACGGCCACCGACACCAGCACGGCGTTGAGCCAGATCGGGCAGACCTGGCCGGTCATGGGCCGGCAGGTGGGCATCGTCGTCGGCGAGGACGTGGATGCGGGCGCGGTCGAGACCGCACAGCGGCAGCTGCGTGCGGCGGGCGTCGTCCCGCTGGTCGTGGCGCCGCACGGTGGTCAGGTCGCGGGTCTCACGGCGCAGCGCACCTTCGCGACGGCGAGCTCGGTGGAGCTGGACGCCGTCCTCGTCGTCGGCAAGGTGCCACCGGCCCCGGACGCGCAGCCGACGGTGGACGCCAAGGCCGGGATGTCCGGCGGGGGGACCGACCCTCGGGTGGTCAAGCTGCTCAACGAGGCCTGGCGCCACGCCAAGCCGATCGGAGTGCTCGGGGACGACGGGTCGGCACTCGAACCGTCCGACGTCGCCGCCGACGGTCTCGGGGTCGTCGAGGGCACCGCGGACGCCGTCGTCGAAGAGCTCCTGGAACTGCTCACCACGCACCGGGTGTGGGACCGCTTCGCTCCCGTCGCGAGTGCGGCGATCCGTAGCTGAGCAGGTCAGCGGTCAGGCCTCGACCGGGTATGCGACACCGGTCGAGGCCGGCCGTGCGCGGCGAGATGCCGCGCCGAGACGGTGTGCGGGTCAGGGCAGCTTGTCGCCGCCGGGCCCCATGCCCGTGCTCAAGTCGGCGTGCAGCTTGCCGTCGGGACCGCGGTGAATGGTCTCGGGCAGCTTCTCCGTCCGGCCGGGGACCTTGGGGGAGCTCGACGCGCTGCGCATGGACTGGCTGACGGTCTTCATCGCGTCACCGAGCTTCTCGGTGACGTACGGCGCCGCCTGGTTCTTCACCGCCTGGGTCGCGTCACCGACCCGGTGCTGCACGGGGTCGGACTGCCAGATCCTGGCCGCCTGGCCCTTGATCTGCTCATACCGCTTCCGGCCGGCACGCGCACCGAGGACGTATCCGACCGCTACTCCGACGACGAAGGATGCCTTACCCATGCCGCCAACCCTACGCGGCTCCGGATCCCGCCTGCACGCTGAGACGAACTTGCTAACCGATAACACGATCTTGGACTATGTATAAGCAGACGTGAGTTCTGGCCCCGGAACCCACCCCGAGTGCAAAGGCAGGCCCTTCCGTGCCCATCTACGACGACGTCACCCAGCTGATCGGCAACACGCCGCTGGTGCGCCTCAACCGGATCACCGACGGCGCCAAGGCCACGGTCGCGGCGAAGCTGGAGTTCTACAACCCCGCGAGCTCGGTCAAGGACCGCATCGGCGTCTCGATCATCGACGCGGCGGAGCGCTCCGGCGAGCTCAAGCCGGGCGGCACCATCGTCGAGGCCACCTCCGGCAACACCGGCATCGCGCTCGCGTTCGTCGGCGCGGCCCGGGGCTACAAGGTCGTCCTCACCATGCCCGAGTCGATGTCGAAGGAACGGCGGGCGCTGCTGCGCGCATACGGCGCCGAGCTGGTCCTGACGGATCCCTCCCTCGGCATGAAGGGCGCGGTGGCGAAGTCGGAGGAGGTCGTCCAGGAGCGCCCCGGCGCCATCCTGGCCCGCCAGTTCGCCAACGAGGCGAACCCCGAGATCCACCGCCAGACCACCGCCGAGGAGATCTGGAAGGACACCGACGGCCAGGTCGACATCGTCGTGGCAGGCATCGGCACCGGCGGCACCATCACCGGCGTCGGGCAGGTCCTCAAGTCCCGCAAGCCCGACGTGAAGATGGTCGCCGTCGAGCCCGAGGAGTCGCCGATCCTCAACGGCGGCAAACCCGGACCGCACAAGATCCAGGGCATCGGCGCCAACTTCGTCCCCGAGATCCTCGACACCTCGATCTACGACGAGGTCATCGACGTCAACGCCGAGACGTCGGTGACGTGGGCGCGCCGAGCCGCTACCGAAGAAGGCCTGCTCGTCGGGCTGTCCTCCGGTGCGGCGCTCGCGGCCGCGGTCCAGGTCGCCCAGCGCCCCGAGAACGAGGGCAAGCTCATCGTCGTCGTCATCCCGAGCTTCGGTGAGCGCTACCTCTCGACGATCCTCTTCGAGGGTCTCGTCGACTGAGGACGCGGGTATGCATGTGAGCCGGCCCCGGCCGGGCACCGAGCGGCCCGCCCAGCCCGCCTCCCGATGGCCCGGGCGGATCGCGGCGCTGCGCACGACCGCCGTCGAGGATGTCGACGCCGCGATGGCCCGGGACCCTGCCGCCCGGTCGCGGCTGGAGACGTTCCTGACGTCGCCCGGCCTGCACGCGATCTGGTCGCACCGACTGGCGCACCGACTGTGGGAGCGACCCGCATACAAGCTGCCGGCTCGAATCCTCTCCAACGTCACCCGCACCCTGACCGGCGTCGAGATCCACCCCGGAGCGACGATCGGGCGCCGGTTCTTCATCGACCACGGGATGGGCGTCGTCATCGGCGAGACCGCCATCGTGGGTGACGACGTCATGCTCTACCACGACGTCACTCTCGGCGGCCGGTCCCTCGCCAAGGTCAAGCGGCACCCGACCGTCGGTGACCGAGTGACCATCGGGTCGGGGGCGCGCGTCCTGGGCGACGTGACGCTCGGCGACGACAGCCAGGTCGGCGCGAACTCGGTCGTGACCAGGGACGTCCCGGCCGGCGCGGTGGCGGTCGGCATCCCGGCGCAGATTCGCGAGCCGGTGCCCGGGCTCACTCCCGAGGAGCTGCTCGACGAGAGCCCCGCGATCTGGATCTGAGTGCGCTCAGCTCGCCACGCTCCACGGCGAGCCGAAGCAGACGAACGGCGCCGGGAGGTCGACGTCGCCGTCGACCGCTTCGGCCAATGCGGTCGGGGAGTCGAGTCCCCCAGCCAGTAGCCGGTGGTAGCGCAGCATCGTCTCGTATGCCGTCGTGTCGTCCACGCGGGACACCGCGCTGACAACGGACTTGGTCCCGATGCTCAGCAGGGCGGCGGTGAGCCCGAGCACCTCGCCGCCCGCTCGCGGCGTCGTCAGCCCGAGGTCGCAGGCGGACAGCACGACGTGACCGGCCACCGGCTCGTCCGCAGGCACGTCGTACGCATACAGCGGACCGTCGGCCATGCGGATGCTGGAGAACAGCGGGTTGTCGTGGTTGTGGTGGCCGTGGGCCGCGATGTGGACGAGATCGTTGGCGACGAGGCCTTCGGCGAGTTCGGCCGCACTGCACTGGTGGGAGTCGACGTGGAGGCCGCTCGGCCAGGACGCTGCTACCCCTGCTACCTCAGGATCGGCCAGAGCCAGCCCAGGACCCGCCAGTGCGGCGACCCGGGGTTCGACCACCGGCGGCTGCCGTCCCCGCAACCAGCCGGTCACCGACAGCGCGACGGTGGTCGGGAGGCCGACGCGGTGCGGAAGCAGCGACCACGGCACCGCGGCGAGCGTCCGGGAGGGAATGGCCAGAAGGTTTCCCGTCTTCTTGACGAGATCGGGGAGCAGCAGGCCGTCGAGCTGGTCGAGGTCATGAGACAGCGACGCCGCGATGGCCTTCCGGAGAGGCTCGGGCAGGAGACGACCGGCGAGGGCGTCCAGGTCTGCTCGGACGCGGGCGAGAAGGGCGGCGACTTCCGACCAGGCGCCCAGCTGGACCACCTGGGCCCGCCCTTCGACCACCACCACCGCACCGAGCCGTTGGTCGAGGACGAAGTAGGAGACGAGGTCGGTGAGGCTGCCGACGAGTGCCGGTCGGATTTCGGCGAGTGTGGCGTACCGCTCGGACCGGCCCTCCCCGTGCAGGTGCCACTCCCGTTCCCGAACCGCGCGCTCCAGCACCCGCTGTCGCCGGCGCAGCTGCTCGGGAGCCTGGACCCCTGGCAGGCGACGCACCTCCTCCGCGACGATCCGCAAGCTGGCGAGGAGGTCCGCCAGCTCCGGGTCCTGGGGCGGGGTCACCGCCGTCCGCCGATGTGACATCGCCCGCCACCGCTCCACCGAGTCGAACACGGTTCGCGGGGTGCCGGACTCGACGGCGATCCTCAGGTCGAGCTCGGCGAGCCGGTTCCCGTGAACCGCCATCGCCGTGCGCAGGTCGAGACTGTGGTGCCGGGCCTGCTGGGTCGCCAGCCTGGTGAGACCGGACCGCAGCTCCCGCCGGGCGCCGCGTGGGTCGCCGGCGGCACGGGCCACCCCGGCACGCACCAGGTGGTGGTGCAGCCGTCCGCTCAGCGGATCGGTCGCATTGGACCGGCCGACCTGCCTCAGCAACGCCGTCGCCTCCGCGACATGACCGAGGGCAAGGTTCGCCTCCGCGGCGATGAGGGCCAGCTGACGGTCCATCGTCGCGGTGTCCGACGCCCCGATGGCTTGCCGGATCTCCCGCGCTACGCGGGCCGGACCGCCGCGGGAGTCCAGGAATGCCTGCCATCGGGTGATGTCGGCGCGGGCCTGCCAGTCGGCACTATGCCGCCGACGGAAGTCGCGCCGCGCGCGGGCCGAGTGGGCCTTCGCCTGGACCCAGTCGCCCTGGAGGAGAGCGACCTCGGCCCGGGCCAGCTCGGCCTCCGCGCGGTCCTGATTGGCGCGCTCCCGGCGCAGCAGCTCGGTGGCGCTGGCCAGAGCCTGGTCGGCTTCCTCCAGCAGACCGGCCTCCATCAGCACCCGGGCCCGGTCAAGGAACCAGACGCTGCGCGAGACGTCGGTGTCCAGGGCGTCGGCCAGGGCGAACGCACGCAGCGCCGCTGGGGTGTCACCGGCGAGGAATTCGGCGTACCCGAGGTTGTGCTGCGCCTTGAACTCGACCCGCGTCATTCCGAGCTCCGCAGCCAGCCGTGCGCAACTCTCGAGGTCCGCGCGTGCTGACCTCAGGTCACGGCGTAACAGGTGAACGCCGCCACGGTTGAGGAGCAGGATGGGCCGGTCCTCGGGGTCGAGGTACCGCAGCAGGCCGACAGACGCGTCGAGCTCGGCCAGCGAGAGGTCGAGTCGGCCGCTGCGGACGGCGATGAGGCCGCGCAGTTCGTGGACCAGCGCATCGAGATCCCGGCGGCCGCTGAGTGACGCGGCCGCCGTGGCGGCGTCGAGCGCCATCTCACCCCGCTCCGACCCGTGCATCTCGAACTCCGAGAACGCTCGGGTCATGAGCAGGCGAGCTCGGGCGTACGACCATGCTTCTCCGTCATCCGGACCCTGTTCCAGCAGCCCGAGCGCGCGTGTCACCAGCCGGGCCCCTCGGGCGGGGTAGCCCGACGCCGTGGCCGACTTCGCCTCGAGCCGGAGGCGCTCGACGCGAGTGAGGAGGTCGGTGCGCGCCGCCGTGTCGCCTCCTCGGTGCGTGGTCCGGCCGGACGGGACAGGAGTGCTGTCCGTTAGTACAGCACCCTTCAGAGCTCGATGGCGGGGGTGATCACCCGGTTCTCCGTGTCGTCACTCGGGCGGAGGACGAACTGCGCCAGTCCGCGTCCGACGTCCTCGAAGACGAATCGCCCGTTCTCGTCAGCGACGGTGTGATGAGTCGTGTCACCGACCCGGAGCTCGACGTCCAGGCCGCTGCCGGGGGACGCCCACCCGTCGAGGCGCACGCGCGCCGACGAGATGGGGGTGACGGTCACCATCGTCGTCAGCGTCTCACTGGTGAAGGTGATGGTCTGCGCCTTGAGGAGGTTCTCGGAGCGGGCGGCCGGCTCGTGGACCGCCTCGCGCTGGAGCCGGGCGACTTCAGCCTCGAGGTCGTCGAGGGTGATCGCGAACTTGACGCGGTCCAGCAGGCTGGGCGGCACCGGGTCGCCGACGGTATAGACGTCACGAAGCACCTCGAGCGCGCGGCCGTCAGCGTCGTCGATCGGCATCGCCGCGAGGCGCTCCAGCTCGTCCAGCTGGCCCTGGCGGATCGAGTCGTCGGTCATGAGATCCCCCACTGTGGGTCGGCGTCGAGCAGGAGGCGGAGCTTGGCCAGGCACCGGCCGCGGGTGGGCCCGATGCTGCCGACTGGCATACCCAAGGCTTGGGCCACGGACGCGTAGTCGGGGCGGTCGGAAAAGGCGACGACCCGTAGCAGGCTGCGGCATCGCTCCGAGAGCGACTCGATGTGGCGCCAGATGACCCGGCCCTCGGCGGACGCCAACGCGGCACTCTCGGGGCCGTCCATCGTGGCGTCGACCACATCCTCCGCGTCGTCGGCCTCGGGCATGGGCCGGGACCGGCGGGTCTCCTTGACCACCCGCCAGCTCTCGCGCTTCGCCGTGACGATCAGCCACGCCAGCACGGCCTGCGAGTCCTGGATCGCGTCCGCATGGTGCACCAGTCGCAGCCACGTGGTCTGGACGATGTCCTCGGCCTGGTCGTGCCCGACCCGTTGGGACCGCACGGTATGCCAGAGGAGCGGGGTCAGCAGGTCGACGAGCTCCGCCAGCCGGTGGCGGTCACCGGCCTGGTATGCGGCGAAGGCGGCGCCGGCGCGGCGCGCGAGGGTCTCGGTGGGCGTGTCGGACGGTGTCATGAGGAGGGTCGCTTCCACTCGATCGTCTCGGCCAGGGCGGCCCAGCCGCGGTCCACCATGCTGGCCGGTTCGACGTCGTCGAGGGTGCCTTGGGCGGTCAGGCTGGCCGCGATCTCACCGGCAAGGACGGGGGCCGCGAACGACGTGCCGCTCCAGACGCCGAAGCCGCCGGTGAAGTCGTCGCGGTCGACCGACTCACTGCCGCTCGGCGTGACGACGTCGGGCTGGGTGCTCCCGTCGAAGGTCGTCGGAAGCGTGCTGACCACGTTGGCACCGGGCCGGTAGCAACTGACCCAGTCGCCGCTGTTGGAAAAGAGGGCTCGCGAGCCGTTGGGGTTGAGGGCGCCCACACTCACCAGCGGAACCCGGTCGGCGGGTTGGTCGGCGCCCTCCTGCCGGGAGGCGAAACCAGCCGGGAAGAATGGTGTCGTCGTGTGGTCGTTGCCGGCCGCGGACACGACCGCGACGCCGAGGGTGCCGAAGGACCGAAGAGTCCCGGCGAGCACGCTGCTGTAGCGCACGTCGTCTGGGTCCTCGTGGTAATAGCCGAGCGAGAGTGACATGACGTCGATGACGCTGTCGAGGTCGCCGGCAGCCTGGGCCTGGGCTTGGCGCACCAGCAACTTGTTCAGGGCAATGCAGAGCTGGTGCTCCTCCACGACGCCGTCACTCGGCATGACCCTGATGGCCAACACCTTGGCGTCGGGACAGGTCTGTCGGATGATCCCCGCGATGAACGTCCCGTGACCCGAGTCCCGGTCAAGCAGCCCGAGTCCGGGGTGCTGGACGATGCCCGTGACCTCTGGGTCGGGAACCTCGTCGCCCACCCCGATGGGCTGCCCGTTCACGCTGGTCCCCAGGGTCGCATTGCCCTGCCTCAGCCAGCCGTGCTTGCCGAGACCAGTGTCAAGGACGGCGACAACCGGGCGCCGTTCGGCGCGCTTGCTTGTTACGGGGGCCGGCGGGCGGCCGAGCCAGGTGACGGGAATGCGGCCTCCGACAGGGGAGCCGGTGCCAGGACCCTCGAAGTACGGAACGCCCGTACTCGGCCCCTCGAAGTACGGCACGCCGGTACTCGGCCCCTCGAAGTACGGGGCGCCGCCGAGTCCGGGTCCCTCGAAGTACGGCGCCCCGCCGAGGCTCGGCCCCTCGAAGTACGGCGCGCCCTGCAAACCGACTCCGGCCAGGGTCACCAGGTGGTTCAGGCCCACCTTGAGCGTGTCGTCGTCACCGGCCAGCTCGCGGTACTTGCGGATCGTGCTGTAGGCGTCGGCCACGCTCGTCGAGCTTGTGGACTTCGGGGCGATCCGGAAGCGCGTCACCCACCGCTTGGTCATCTGCTCCAAGGCGGTACCGGTCAGCTGCTGCACGTAGTCGTCGCGCTTGCGCTCCGCGCTGCGCGAGGTCCCGATCTCGTGACCCGTGGCCCGTGCCGCCTCAAGGAGGGCGTCGACCGCGGCGCGGTCACCCGAACCCTGGACAAGGATCTGGTCGTGCACGAAGGCGGTCGGCTGCAGCGGCCGGTGACTTTCCGCTGCGACGTCCGGGTCGAGGATCGCGCCGCGGTTGCGCTGGAGGCTGGAGCGGGAGACGCGAGGAACGGGACCTCGTTCGACCGGGCGCTGCGGGTAGGCCATGGGTGTCGCTTCCCTCCGAGTCGGACGTCGTCGAGGTGGGGCTTTTCACGTATCAGGCGCACGGAGTCGGCTGCGGCGCTCCTGATACATCGACGAGACGATGTGTTCCAGATCACGTGACGCGTCGAGCAGTCCGACGCTGACGTCGACATGATTTCGCCTCGACGTATCAGGCGTCCAGCGTCCTGACTCTTCCCTGACGTCCGCACGGATCGGGGCCCGGCGGATGCCCTGCGTCGCAGGGGGCGACGTCACGACAGGGGCACGAGGCCGGCGGGCCGACAACCGACCACCTTCGCGAAGGTGCGGGCCCGCCGGTCTTTTCTGTAGAACGGTGTCGTGACGGAGGCACGCGATGAGGCGCGGCCTTGGTTCCGAGCCGTTGGCGTGGCCGAGGACCTGAACGACCGGCTCTCGCTCGCCTGGGTGGTCGACACCGACGTCGCACACGACCTCGTCCCCGACGCCTGTGTCGACGTCGTGTGGCTGCCCGACGGCAGCGTGCGGGTCTGCGGTCCGGAGGTGGAAGGCTGGACGTTCCTCCCGTTGGACGGACCGGAACCGGTCGGGATCCGGTTCCGTCCAGGGCACGCCGCGCCGGTTGTCGGCACGGCCATGGACGAGATCCGCGACCAGCGAGTGATGGTCGAGGACCTCCTGGGTGCCGACGGCCGTAGGTTGGTCGAGGAGCTGGGTGAGCTTCCTGAGATCGCGCCGCCGGAGCGACGAATTGCCGTACTGGAAAACCACATCCGCCGATGGATCTCCGAGGGACACAACGTCGACCCCCTCGCCGAGCACGTGGCCACGACCCTGACCGACGACCCGGGCCGGCGCGTCGACGGCCTGCGCCGCGAGCTCGATGTCAGCGAACGCCAGCTGCTCCGCCGCTGCACCGTCGCCTTCGGCTACGGCCCGGCGACGCTGCGCCGAATCCTGCGGTTGCAGCGGTTCCTCGCCCTCGCCGGCGGAACGCATACCGATGAGTCCCCCGGCCGGGGAATCGCCTCGCTGGCCGCCCAGGCGGGGTATGCGGACCAGCAGCACCTCTCCAGGGAGGCCCGCGCGATCGCTCGCGCGACACCGTCTGAGCTCCTCGCCGAGCGTGGGACGTCCGATCCGTCCACGACAAGGGCGTGACGCTTGCAGCAGGATGGGGCTATGACTGGACTCACCGCCACCGCCAGCACCGTAGTCGACGCCGACAAGCCCCGGGTGTGGACCGCCATCACCGACCCGGCCGAGGTGAAGCAGTGGTTCTTCGGGACCGACCTCGAAACCGACTGGACGCCGGGCAGCGCCATCACGTGGAGTGGCGAGTACGAGGGAACGGCATACCAGGACAAGGGTGAGGTCGTCGCGGTCGACGAGCCGAACCGGCTCGAGGTCACGCACTTCAGCCCGATGACCGGACAGGAGGACGTGCCGGAGAACTACCACACCCTCGTCTACGCGCTCGACGGCGACGAGGCGGGCACGAAGGTCACCATCACCCAGGACAACAACGGTGACCAGGCCGAGGCCGACCGCAACGCCGAGACGTGGGGGCAGATGCTCGAGGCGCTGAACAAGCACCTCGCCGGCTGACCTCGCGGGATCGTGCGAGACTTCCGGTCAGCCGGGAGGGCTCGCATAGTGGCCTAGTGCGGCGGTCTTGAAAACCGCTATGGGTAACTCCCATCGTGGGTTCGAATCCCACGCCCTCCGCTCTGGCTCGATGCCCATACCGAGCGGAGCGAAGTTGCCGCTATCACGTCAACTTCACTCCATTCGGGGTGTGCGGATGGTCGACACCCTCCGCTCGGCGCGCTGCGGTTGTGATGGGCCCCGTTCGTCGGTGATGCTGCCTGCGTGCGCGCCGCCCCGACCGCCAGGGTGTTGGCGTCAGCTCGCGTCCTGACCCGGTGGCCCGGCCTCCTCGCAGCGGCCCTCGTCTGCGGCGCGGCCATCGCCCTCTACGTCATGCTGGACAAGCGCATCGGCTACGCGATGCTCGCCGCCGGCGTTCTCCTCGCCGTCGCCGTCGACCGGCGCCTCGCCGGGCACCTGGGCCTCATTGCCGCCAGCCTCGTCGTGATCAGCACGATGTCCCTCGCCGCCGACATCAGCGACGCCGGCATCGCGCGGTTCGCCGTCGTCCTCACTACCGCGGTCGTCATCCCGTACGTGGGCCACCGATTCTGGTTGAAACAGGACGTCATTCGGTTCCCCTGGCGGACCGGACGACGCTGGGGCCGATACGAGTGGGGCTACCTCGTCGGGGTGCTCGTCCTGGGCTACCTGCTGCTGCCCGTCTACTTCATCGGCTCGGGCGCGTACCGCAACTGGCCCACCGTCACCGAGCCGAACGAGATCGGCCGACTCTTCCTCGGCGTCAACGCCGTCGGCCTCTGGGACGAGCTGTTCTTCATCTGCACCGTCTTCGCCCTGCTGCGGACGCACTTCCCCGACTGGCTGGCCAACCTGCTGCAGGCGACGGTGTTCGTCTCGTTCCTGTGGGAGCTCGGCTACCGCAGCTGGGGACCGGTCTTCACGATCCCGTTCGCCCTGCTGCAGGGCTACATCTTCGTGCGGACGAAGTCGCTGCTCTACGTGGTGACCGTGCACCTGTCGTTCGACATCATCATCTTCATGATCATCGTGCACGCCCACACGCCCAGCCTGTTTCCGATCTTCGTCACCTCCCCTCGGTAGACGTCGACATGGGCCGGCTGATCTACAGCGCCATCGCGTCCCTCGACGGCTACGTCAACGACGCCGACGGCGACTTCTCCTGGGCGGCGCCCGACGAGGAGGTCCACGCCTTCGTCAACGACCTCATGCGTTCGGTGGGCACTCACCTGTACGGCCGCCGGCTCTACGAGGTGATGCAGGTCTGGCAGACCTTCGGACTCGACGACGACGAGTCACCGGTGACCAAGGACTTCGGCCGGCTCTGGCGATCGGCCGACAAGGTGGTCTACTCGACAACCCTCGACGGAGTCTCGACGCCCCAGACTCGCCTCGAGCGGACCTTCGACCCCGACGCGGTTCGCCGCCTGGTCGCCGACGCGGACGACGACGTCGTCATCGGAGGTCCGGGCCTGGCGGCTCACGCCCTGCGGGCCGGACTGGTCGACGTGGTCTCCGCCATCGTCGTGCCCGTGGTCGTCGGTGCCGGAACGGCTTTCCTGCCACCGGGGCTCCGTCTGACGCTTCGGCTGGAGCACGAGCACCGATTCGCGAGCGGGTTCGTGGCCCTGCGCTACGCGGCCGAGGCCTAACAGGGTGCCCTCCGACATTCAGACTCTCGACCTGCCGCGGCCGGTGCCCCTGGTGTTGCGGGGCAGGACGTTCGATGCGGGACACCCGGCGGTCATGGGCGTCGTCAACCGCACCGACGACTCCTTCTTCGCGGGCAACCGGCACACCGACCTGGAGGCCGCGATGCAGGCGCTCCACCTCGCGGTCGAGGAGGGCGCGGACATCGTCGACGTCGGCGGGGTCCGCGCCGGCCAAGAGGGCGCGCCGGTCTCCGTGGCCGAGGAGATCGACCGGGTGGTGCCATTACTCGAGCACGCGCGAGCCGCATACCCCGACCTCGTCCTCAGCCTCGACACCTGGCGCGCCGAGGTGGCGCAGGCGGCTGCGCCGGCAGGCATCGACCTGGTCAACGACGCGTGGGCCAGCTACGACCCGGAGCTGGTCAGCACCACGGCGAAGCTGGGAGCGGGGGTGGTCGTCTCGCATACGGGCGGGCTGCCGCCGCGGACCGACCCGGTCGACGTGAGCTATGGGTCCGATCCCCTCGACGTCGTGCGAGACGTCCTCACCACGTTGCGGCGGGGAGCCGACGCGGCGTCGGCGGCCGGGATACCGCGCGAGCGTATCCTCGTCGACCCGACACTCGACTTCGGCAAGACCACGGCTCACTCGCTCGAGGTCCTACGGCACACCGCGGACGTCGTGGCGCTGGGCCACCCGGTGTTACAAGCGTTGTCCCGCAAGGATTTCGTGGGGGAGAGCCTCGATCTGCCGGCGAACGAGCGGCTCGAGGGAACGCTCGCGGCCACCGCGGTCGCCGGCTGGCTTGGAGCCACGGTGTTCCGCGCCCACGACGTCCGGGCGACGCGTCGGCTGGTCGACATGGTGGCGACGATCCGCGGTGACCGGGCCCCGCGCCTTGCCGTCCGAGGCGTGGCTAAACCGGCCGACGAGGCGGCTCGTCACGCGTCCGGATGCTGACCAAATCCAGAACCTCGCACTCCCCACGCGGCGGGTCGACTCTGCTACGTTGACGCCGGTTGCAGTTGCAGTTCCTCGCTCGTCGAAGAAGTCGGCCCGCTGCAGAGATGTGGCGGGTCTTGCTTGTGTCGGAGGGTGGGAGCGCGCTCCACCAGGGCACGACCGCAGCCGGACGTGTGCGAGGTGCGCACGTCCTTGGCCAGACAGAAAGAAGTAGTCACCCCATGGCTCAGGGCACCGTTAAGTGGTTCAACGCCGAGAAGGGTTTCGGATTCATTGCGCAGGACGGCGGCGGTCCCGACGTCTTCGTGCACTACTCCGCGATCCAGACCAACGGCTACCGCTCCCTCGACGAGGCGCAGCGGGTGGAGTTCGAAGTCACCCAGGGACCCAAGGGTCCCCAGGCTGACGCCGTTCGTCCTCTCTGAACCCCTCGCGGTGGGCCAAGGCCCACCGCAGCGACGAGCCCCCGGGACCTCGTGTCCGGGGGCTCGTTCGTGAGTCGAGCGGGTATGCGAGTCAGCAGGCGTTGCGGACGTCGACCACGCCACCGGCGACGGTCGGAGTCGTCGTCGGGCTCGTGGTGGTGCTGCCGTTGGTCGACTTCGGCGTCGTCGTGGCACTCGGCGGAGCCGTGGTCGACGGCGTGGGGGTCGCCTCGGGCGGGTTGATCGCGGCCTCCACCATCTGGCGCATCTTCGGGTAGTTCGGGTTGGCCGGGTTGATGTTGTCCGACGTGAACGTCAGCGACGTGATCGACCCCTTCTGGATCCGCTGCACCAGTTCGACCCAGGCCGGCAGCTGCTCCACGGCGATGTCGGTGGAGATGTTCTCCTTGGCCGCCTGGGCGAGCTCCGGATACTGGCGCAACATGTTGACGGGGTTGACCTGGTCGAGGAGCGCTCCGATCAGGCACCGCTGTCTGCGCATCCGGGAAAAGTCGTCGGACAGGATGCGCGAGCGGGCGTACCACAAGGCCTGTACTCCGGAGAGCTTCTGTAGCCCGGGCTCGATCCAGCCGATGTTGTCGCGAACCACGCCTCCAACGAGGTGCCCGTCCATCGGCAGCCGCTCGGTGACGTTGACGGTGACGCCGCCCATCGCGTCGACCAGCCGCTCGAACCCGGCGAGGTCGATGACCGTGGAGTAGTCCACGTGGAGACCGGTCACCTCACCGATGACGTCGCGGATCGACGTCAGGCCGGGGTTCGGGTCGTTCTTGAACAGCGCCTTGTTCTCTTCAGCGACGGCCCACACGGCGTTGATGAGGCACTCGTTGCCGGGAGCGACGCCCGGGCAGTAGTACCCGTTCGGATACATCTTGTGGAGCGGGTTGCTCGAAGGGAACGGCGCTCGCTCGAGGCTGCGCGGGATGCTGATGAGGACAGCGCTGCCGGTCTGCGGGTCGATGCTCACCTCGACCATGGAGTCGGTACGAGTTCCCTCACGGTCACTGCCGGCGTCGGAACCGATGAGCAGGAGGTTGACGCGGTCGACCTCGGCCCAGGGGTCGGCGGCCTGAGCCTCCGGCGTCGCCGTCTGCTGAGTGGACGGGGTCAGCCCGCGGAGCGCGGGTCCGGTGAAGACGGTGCCGACGACGTCGCGTTGGATGAGTGCGTAGCGCACCACCTGGAACGACGGGATGGCGACGAGCAGGCACACGCACGCGGTGAAGACCCGAAGCGGCCAAGGGTTGCTGCCGTCGACCCGGTCGGGTGCCGTTCCGCGATGCGTGAGGATGATCGAGAAGATCCAGACGAGCGCGCCGACGGTGACAAGACCGGCCACGGCCAGCAGCGCGTCGGGGCGGATCGCAACGTTGAGGGCCGCCGACACGGCGCCCTTCGCGAGCACGAAGAGCGCCAGGGCGACGACGCTCGCGGCGAGCACACCGAGCAGGATCCAGCCCAGCCGACGGTAGCGGGTGCCGAGCAGTCCGGCGCCGGGGACGATCGCCAGAGCGGTGTGGACGAGCGATCGGCGGGTCTGACGACGCACCTGCCGGCGGCGACGCGTCCGCGCCCCGACCGGGCGGACGTCAGTCTGCTCGGTCATGCACACCTTCCCGCCGACAACTCGTCTCTCGGCGGGCGAGCATACCTGCCGTTGTTGAAGCCCTCGGTGTTGTACGACCCGGCGCGCACAAAGGTTCCCGGCGCTCGTGGGCGAGGGGCGGACGTCCCGTTTGGGGCAACCCTGTTGCCCCGGGTAGCCTGTGCTGGCTCACTGGTCGCCGGTGGTCCGGTGAGCAGAGCTGGAGGCGTCGCATAGTGGCCTAGTGCGCCCGCCTGCTAAGCGGGTTGGGGATAACACCCCTCGCGGGTTCAAATCCCGCCGCCTCCGCCCGGGGACCACTCCGAGTGGAGCGAAGTCGACGTGATCGCGGCAACTTCGCTCCACTTGGGCGGGTCAGTCGCGGATCCGGAAGATCCAGGACCGCATCGCCGTGAAGCGCACCACAGTAGAGACGGCGTTGGCCGCCCCGACCACGACCACCGTCGCGAGGGTGGACG